>WTHD01000268.1 GCA_011523265.1 Candidatus Binatota bacterium | reverse complement strand
CCGCTCAGCCAACTGGTCCAGGCAGTCCGGCCCCGGAAGCCGGCCATTGCCCTGACCGGCTTCGATAGCCAGGGCCAGCCGGTCTCGCTCAGGTTGCACCGGGCCGACCTGGACCGGCAACAGGGCGGTTTCACGGTCGGGCGGCATCCGCTGCTGGTCGACCGCGTCCTTGATGGAGAACGGTTATCACGGCGTCACGCCCGGTTCTCAGGCAGTAATGGGTCCGTCTTTGTTGAAGACCTCAATTCGAGTCATGGCACGCGCATCAACGGCACCGCCTGTCCGCCTTTTCAGCCGGTGCAGATACGACCCGGCGACATGGTTGAGGTCGGCGATATTGCGTTACGTGTCTCGTCCTGAGCGCCACAGGGAGACCGCTGATGAGAACACGCAGCCGGGACATCAACATCTTCAGCATGTCGGCGCTTGACCTGTTCGCGTCAGCCCTGGGAGCGTTCATTTTGATTGCGGTGGTCCTGTTCCCCTACTTTCCGAATACCGGTGACTCGGCGGAACGGGTCGCCGAGGTTCGCGCGCAACTGGAGCGGGTCCAAAGTGAGTTACAATCTGTGCAATCGCAACTCGGCGCGTGCGAAACGCAACGGCAGGAGGTACAGGCCGCCCTGGACGCCTGCGAGGAACAACAGCGGACGGCCGTGTCGCAGGATGCTCTGGGCGCGTGTGAGAGCCGCAACCAGCAGTTGGAGTCGGCGCTCAACAGGTGTCAGGCCCAAGCCAGGAAGAAGTTTCTGTTAGTCCTAATGAGTTGGGGCTCGTCGGATGATATTGACCTGCACGTGATAGACCCTGCGGGCCGGGAGTTCTTCTACGCAGACAGTACTCATTCCGGGTCCCGGGCCAAGCTGGAAGAGGACAATACCCGCGGCCCCGGCAATGAAATCTGGCTCCACCCGGCTGCCGAGCCCGGCACCTATCGGGTCTACTATAATTATTTCGGGCGGCGCTCCGATAGTGGCGTCCGGGTTCGTGGGGCCGTGCTGACGCCGGACGGAAGAAGTCCGTTCCCGGTCAAGCGGCTCAGACGGGAAGGCGAAAAGCCTCTCATCGCCACCATTGAGGTCGATGCCGAGGGCAATATGCATGTGTCGCCAAGGTAAGGATCATGCGTCGTATTGACCCTGTTTTCCTATCGGTGATAATCGGCTGCGTAGACTCGCCTCAACGCTGGTCCGCACCCTGGAGGAAACGCTATGAGTGTTGAACTGATCGGAGTCTTGATCGCCGTCGTGGCGGTGGGGGCGACCCTGGCCGGGTTGATGCTGACCGGCCAGCGCGCCATCCGTACCGAGTTGGCGACCCAGCGCCGGGAATTTGGGGCCGAGTTGGCAGAACAGCGTCGGGAACTGGCGGCCCAACGCCGAGACTTCAGCGCCGAACTGGCAGCCCAGCGTCAGTATTTTGACGAACGCTTCGCTGCCCTGGAACAGCGCTTCACGGCCCTGGAACAGCAGATTGCCGAACTGCGCGAGCGTATGGCACATCTCGAAGGGCTGCTGGACGGGCTGCGCGAAGCAATCGCCATTCGCCAAGGCGCAGCCTGAACCAGTATAATCGATAACATGCTTCGGGTCTATCTGGATGTCTGTTGTCTCAACCGTCCCTTCGATACCCAAGGGCAGGACCGACTCCGTTTGGAAGCGGAGGCCACGCTTTTAATCCTGAAGCATTGTGAGGCTGGAGAATGGCACTGGGTCACGAGTGATGTCGTGCACTACGAAGTGGATGCGGTTCCCAACCGGGATCGAAGAGAGCGCCTTAAAGAGATGCTGAAGAGCGCAGACACCTGTATTTCCCTCAGTAAAGCCATGGTCAAGCGGGGAGAGGAACTGAAGGAGATGGGGCTCAAGGCGTATGACGCGCTTCACGTCGCCTGCGCGGAACACGCGCAAGTTGATGTTTTCCTCACGACGGATGATCAGCTATGTCGAGTAGCGACTCGGCATGCCCAGCGCCTCAAGGTGCGCGTTGAAAACCCCTTAACTTGGCTACAGGAGGAATACGAGCGATGAACGATTCCACGCTGACATTGGAACAACTCCGGGTCCGGGGCATTCAGGTTCTCGGGGAGCAGTTGGGCATCGTGGGCATGGTGCGCTTTCTGCAACAAACGGAAACCGGCTGGGGTAACTACACCGAGGAGCGACACCAGTGGTTGGGCGACCCGAATATCAAGACGCTGGCCCAGGATATACAAACGCACTATCCAAAGAAGCTGGGTGGGTAAATCTCCAGGCCGCTCGGGAAGCGCAATGGAACAAGGGAATGCACTGTCGGTGGGGACGCGGCTGGGGGGCTACGAGGTCGAGTCCGTGCTGGGGCGGGGCGGCTTCGGGATCACCTACCGGGAGTATGATCCCTAGCTCAACAAAGTCGTGGCCATCAAGGAATATCCGCCGGGCGAGTTCGCCATGCGCACCACGGACAGCCGGGTCGGGCCGACTTCCGAAGCCGACAGAGCCGACGATGAATGGGGCTTGGCCCGGTTCATGGACGAAGCGCGTACGCTGGCCCGCTTTGACCATCCACATGTGAACCGGGTGTATCGGTTCTTCGAGGCCAACGGCACGGCCTATATGGTGTTGGAATATGTAGAGGGAGAGGTCCTGAGCGCGCGTCTGCGGCAGGCCGGACCGCTGACCGAGGGAGAGGTGACGCGGCTGCTGACCGACGTGCTGAGCGGGCTGGAAGCGGTGCACGAAGCAGGCTATGTCCACCGTGACCTCAAGCCAGGCAACCTGATGGTGCGCCCGGACGGGCGAGTGGTGATATTGGACTTTGGGGCCGCCCGCCAAGCCGTGGGGCAGCGGTCCAAGAGCATCACCTCCATTCTGACCCCAGGGTATGCCCCGATTGAGCAATACGACACCAAGGCCGAAGACGTAGGACCGTGGAGTGACATCTACGCCTTGGGGATGGTGGCATATCGCTGTATCAGCGGGCTGGGAGACGGGGACTTGCCGGACGCAGTGACGCGAAGCCGCCACATTCACAAAGGCACAGCCGACCTGACCCCGGCGGCCACGCTGGGCAAGGGGCGTTACGACGAGCGGTTACTGGAGGGGATTGACTGGGCGATACGGGTCAACGAAGACGAGCGGCCCCAGAGCATCGCGAAGTGGCGCACGGTGTTGCCACCGTTGGAGGAGCAGGCCGGGGTCCCCTCCTCCCCGCCGCCGGTGGTCACGAATCCAGCGCGGTTCTCGTCGGTGTCGCGCTGGGCAGCCGTGGCGGGGGTCGTGGTGCTCATCGGAGCGGTCGGAGGCGGGGCGTATTGGCTGGGACAGCGTACATCGCCCGAGCCCCTAGCCCCGTCGGTTGTGGAGCAACAGCCGGTTGAGCCCCCAGACGAAGTAAAAGAAGCGGACGAAGTAAAAGAAGCGGAGGCGGTCCGACAGCGGCCTGGGCGACCACGGGAGCTGCGGAACAGCATCGGGATGGAGTTCGTGTTGATCGAGCCGGGGACCTATGAGATGGGCTCGCCAGAAACAGAGGCAGGACGGGATGGAGACGAAACGCTCCACACAGTAACCATCAGCCAGCCGTTTTACTTGGGGAAGTACGAAGTAACGCAAGAGCAGTGGCAAGCGGTAATGGGAAACAATCCGTCGCATTTCTCCGACTGTGGTGACAATTGTCCGGTGGAGGATGTGCCGTGGGAGGATGTGCAAGAGTTCATCGCTGCGTTGAACCAGCGGGAAGGAGTAGAGGGATACCGGCTGCCGAGCGAAGGGGAGTGGGAGTATGCGGCACGGGCCGGGATACCGATGGCATACCACTTTGGGAATGATACGGCCCAACTCGGGGAGTATGCCTGGTACGTGGATAACGCTGATAGCAAGACTCATCCGGTGGGGGGTAAGC
>WTHD01000128.1 GCA_011523265.1 Candidatus Binatota bacterium | reverse complement strand
CGCATCTTTGACGGTGCGGTAGCTATTATGACCGGTGGGGCCTCGGGTATCGGGCGCGCGCTGAGCGAGGCGCTGGGCCGACGCGGGGCAAGTGTGGTCTTGGCTGATCGTCAGATCGAGCTGGCCCAAGAGGTCGCGGCTGGTATCCAGGAAAGAGGCGGCAAGGCGTCCGCGGTTGAACTGGACGTCACAGACTTCACTGCGGTAGACCAGCTCGTCCGGGCGACGGTCCAGGCGCAAGGCCGGCTGGACTATATGTTCAACAACGCCGGCATCGCGATTGGGGGAGAGGTACGGGTGTGTCAGATTGAGGACTGGGACAGTGTCCTGAACGTTAATTTACACGGTGTGGTCAACGGGGTGCAGGCGGCGTACCCGGTTATGCTCAGCCAGGGCTACGGCCATATTGTCAATACCGCTTCCATGGCCGGCCTGCTGCCCATGCCAACAGCCGTTAGCTATGCGGCAACAAAACATGCGGTTGTCGGCCTGTCGAAGTCACTCCGAGTTGAAGCCGCGTCGTATGGTGTCCGTGTCAGCGTGCTTTGTCCTGGGTTTATTCGGACACCTATCCTGTACGGCGGGAAATACGGCAAGAACTTGCAGTCCGTGCCGCCAGAAGTCCAGGAAGAATTCATACGAAAATACCGGCCCATGGACCCGGCTCGGTTTGCTGAAAAAGTGCTGGACGTGCTGGCCCGGAACAAAGCGCTGATCATTGTTCCGGGCTGGTGGAGACTCTTCTGGTGGCTGAGTCGCCTCTCACCAGCCTTGGAACTTGCTCTCGCCCAACGCAGCTATCGGTCGGTGCGCAAGGCTATGCAGTCTGAGACAGGCGCGTAGCGTGGGCTAGAGCAAATAACGATGCCGTGTAGCCACCCGTCATTCCTGCGAAAGCAGGAATCCAGGTCTCCAGCCCCATCGACTTCTGGATGCCGGATCACGTCCGGCATGACGAGAACGTACTGGCACAGCTACAACTCATCGTGAAATGCGCTAGAGGCCCGAGTCAGGCGACCTGCTCAGCCCCGTTGGTATGTGCCTCCGACAGCGGACACACGCCGCCTTTCTCCAGGCCGAGCGCGCGAATAAAACGTCCATAGCCCACAAAAGCCGTAATCCGAAACCCGAGGTCTATGATCTCCGGCTCGGTGAAGTACTGGCGCAGTTCGTCAAACAGCTCTGGCGAGGCTTGGGTATGATCTCCGGCCAACACGTCGGCATAGCGGACGGCGGCCTTTTCACGCGGGGTGAGAATTGTGCTGTCGGCATAGATTGACAGCTCGCCGATTTGTTCTTCCGTCAGACCTTGTTGCTTTGCCAAAGCAACGCGACCGTTAATTCAAAGGGCGCAGTCGTTGCGTTGCGCAACCTTCAACCGCACCATCTCGGTCAGCTTCATATCGATGCTGCCGCGGGTCTCAAAGATGAGCGGGAAGTAATAGTTGACGAAAGACTTGAATACCTCAGGGGCATGGGCGAAGGCCTGCAAGAACGCCGAGCCGCCATACTCCTTGTCATAGGTCTGCATGATCTGCTGAACCTCAGGGTCGATCTGCTCAAATGGAACCGGACTGACATGCGCCATAACACTCCCTCCTTACTCAGCTTGTGTGTACTCCTTCTGGGGGTGAGGAGGCAAGGGGAGATCGTGCTCTATCCCTCTCCTTTCAGAAGGTCGCTTACCTGCTATCTTTATCCCTCTGTGCGTACACTACAGAACAGATGGCTGTTATACGAAGGAGGAAAAATGATTACGCTCTACCATGTCCCCGGCGCGCGTTCGACGCGTTCTCTGTGGCTGTTGCATGAACTTGGCGCGGAGTTTGAATTGGTGGAGATGGCCTTTGATCTCAAGGTGCTGCGTGCGCCCGAGTATCTCGCTATCCATCCGCTTGGCCGGGTTCCCTGTCTGGTTGACGACGGGCAGACGATTTTCGAGTCGGGCGCGATCGCGCAATATTTATGTGAAAAATACGACGATGGCAGACTCGGTCGCGGTCCCGGTCATCCGGAGCGGTATGAATGGTTGCAGTGGATACACTACGCCGAAACCGTCGCCGTTCATGGGGCCAGCCTGGTCCAGCAGTCGGTCTTCATTCCCGAAGAACAACGTTCGCCCATTATTCAGAAATTGGAAGCGCGTCGATTGGAAAAAGCGGTTGAGGTGTTGGATAACCACCTCAAGGATCGGGACTATTTGCTCGCCAGTGGATTTTCCGCCGCCGATGTGAACGTCGGCTATAGTATCCACCTGGGAGCCCAGTTTGTTAGCTTTGACGCGTTCCCCACGGCGATGCAGTATTACGCCCGACTGCGAGAACGCCCGGCCTTTCAGGCCTCGGTACCGAAAAAGGAAGAATAAAGCAGGGGCGGGCCAGAGCGACCCGACCCTGCGTGTTGGTTTACTCCGCGCCCGGAATAATAGACATGACGAAATTGGCAGTGTTCGCACGCACCTCGCGGGCGGCGGTATACTCCGGAGAATTGAAGAAGTCCTTCGCGCCTTCGACCGACTCAAACTCGATAATGAGGGCGAGTGGGGCAGCCCATTGGCCCTCGACTGTGTCCGGTGCTCCCCGACCGAGAATCTTACCCTTGTATTTCTGCACGGCAGGGAGAGCAAGTTTTTGGTATTCGGGAAACTTCTCGGGATTCGTAATCTCTGCCTGAACGATCATGTATGCTGACATGTGATATCTCCTGTATTCCGAATTGCTTCACCCTGTATGTCTCAATTCTACAGCGATGGCAAGAGCCGGGCGTCTTGGAAGCGTTTGAAGCACGCCCGGAAATTGTCTTCCGTATCCAGGCATTCGTGAAAGCCGGCCTGCCGCAGTTTGATGGTACTCACCAGCATAGGAGGCGGAGACTGGTTTCTGCTGCCATAACCAAACGTGAAATCAGCCAGAATAAAGGACTGCCCCACAAATTCTTTCAAGCTGGTGGGGGCGCGTAGATCGTACTTCTTGACAATGGCCGCCCACTCGGCTTCACGCTTGGGCATCTCTTCCGCAAGAGACAGTGGCTCTGGTGGACCAACCTCCATACCCAGCGCATCGGCAATGGCGGGCCACACATTTTGCCACACAAAGACATCGCCGTTCGTCATATTAAAAATTTCGTTCTGCGCGTTTTCTGATGTCCCGGCCCACTCGCACGCTCGGGCAATCATGCCTGCATCAATCGCCTCGACCACAAAAGGCGGGCCGCCGGGGAAGGACAAGGGCAGCCCGGCCTCCTTGCGCAACGCCGCATACACGCCCAGAGCAGGAATGACGTTCATATTGCTGCCCAGCGATTGGCCCAGGATGAGCTGAGGTCGCCAGACTGTCCAGTGCCAGTTTTTGCCGGGCTGCCGCTCGCGCAAATAATCTTCCTGTAGAAAATAGAAGTTCTCGTGCTGGTGGCGCGGCCAGCGTTCGCGGGCCGGAACGGGAAAGGGTTCAATATGGACGCCATAGGCTTTTGTGCCTTGGAGCAAGGACACGTGCTGAAGGTTCTGTGCGACGGCTTCGAGCGGGGAGAAAAGATTATCCAGCATGGCCAGATTGGTTTCCATTTGGTCTTTCTGAAACCAGCCTTCAACCAGCCCCGGCTTTTCGTACAGCGCCGCATAGATCAGGTGGGTCACGTCCGACATGCGGCCAAAGACTTCGGCACAGCGGGCCGTATCCGTCAGATCGACCGAAATGACCTCGGCGCCTTCGAGTCCGTCAGGGATACGGCGCGAAACCCCAACCACATCCCAATCGTCCTGCTGCGCGAAGTGTTCGACCGCGGCATAACCAACCAAACCGGACGCACCCGCCACCAGCATCTTTTTCTTAGGCATGAGAAATTCTCCTTCAGAACAGACACAGCCCGGCGGCGAGAACTCAGTGAAAACATTCTGTCAGCCCGACCGCGGCCAGCCAGTCTTGAACGGTCCGGCGTTCTTCTGCGTTGATTTGATTCGCAATGCGGTTGACGAGCATATGCCGGGATAAATCAGGATAGGGGCGGGAGAGGTAGCTGACCTCTTCTGCATAGGTTGTCACAACAAAGGCTTTCGTGCCGCTGGATTGGGCCTGGGAGTTCGCCAGGATGTAGGGCTTATAGGTGGTTGGCATTTCCGAGAGTATCATTTGCGCAAAGGGAGTCGATTGCGGGAACGGCGCCAACTCTCCAGTCCCGTCCCAGCGGTCTGCCTCTCGCTCGCACCACGCGACAATACGGGGATACCGAGCGACAATCTTCTTTGGGGCAGGGTCCATATAGGTGTGCGCTCGCAGGCCGCCCAGGACGATAGTATCAACCGCGCACGGGCGGGTGCCTAACAGATAGGGCGTCTGCTGAAGCTGTCGGTCTATGGCATCAAGAATACGGGTATATTCGGCCTCTGCGGCGCGTTGTTGTTGCTCGGAAGCGGTACCGGTGGCACGACAGGCCCGCTTTCCCCATTCGGCAATCGGCGCGTTTGTGAGCGCCGCGGCAATGGTTGCCTCGTCCGCGTCCGGCATGGTCGCTCGGGTAATCCGCTCGGCGGCAAAGCGGCTGCTTTCTTCATAATGCCACCGGTAATGGACCATTATCCGTGCCACCCACTCGTCCAAGAACTCTTCAATGACATGCACGAGCACGCCAAGCGGGCCGTGAGGAAACATCACTCGGGCGGGATGCCGATTGTCCAGCATCATCATGAGGGGAGTCGTATCGCCGATCATCCAGTTCTCGGGTGTATGTAAGACCGGGACTTGATGGGTCCCTGAACGGTGCTCAATCTCTTGCCGATTCGCCTGGGTTTTTGGCTTGCAAACAAATGGCGCGCCATAAAAAATCATGGCCGCTTCGAGCTTGCGGGTGAACAGGCTGAGTTCCAGGCCGTAGACGGTATATTGATAGTCCACGCGTTTCCTTTTCTCTGGAGTAGTGTGAGAAGAGGTCTATCATGCGGTCAGATGGAAGTGAATGAGAAAACCACCGTATTTCGGTACTCGTGCTGCAAGCGGAGTTTTTTCTTCTCGGCTTTTCTGCCATGTTAGCAATCGATGAAAGATGGCAAAGTGCCAGGGAAACGGATGGCCGGAAGACTATTACTGAGACTGTTTGTCCTCAGCCTGCTGCTCTGTCCGCCCGTTCTCGCTTCCGCCGAAGAAACGCCGCGTGAGCAGATCGGCACGGTGCTGGGACAGCCGGTGTATAGAGACCAACTTACGGCCAAAGAGGGCGTTGCGCTCTCGAACGAACTGCACAACCTGTTCAGCCACCCGGTGATGCAGCAGTATCGCGCAGCCCACAGGGATGAACTTCAACCCACGGAGCGCGAGGTCTCGACCGCAACTGCGCATTTTGATGGCTGGCATAACGAACGCCTCAAGGCCCAGGACCACCCGCTCAAAGACCGCCGGGCGGAGATTGAACAAGCGCTTGCCCAGCCAGGACTGACGGCGGAGGAGAAACAACGGCTTGAGGACGAACGGCGGGCGATTGATAGCCAGCTCAGACCGCCGGGCCTACGTTTTGCCGGCTGGATGGTCGCCAACTGGAAACTCCAGCGTCATTTATACAAGGAATACGGTGGTGGGCGGGTCTTATGGCAACAGGCCGGACTTGAAGCCTTTGACGCCATGCACGCCTGGCTGAAACAGCGCGAGAAGATGGGAGATTTTACTATCTCCGATCCGCTCCTGCACGCTCAGTTCTATGCCTACTGGACGACGGTGGACCACGGCGAGTCACTGAGTGACGATTCTCTTTTTATTGAGGAGGAATTTCTCAACCCGTATTGGTTGCGGCCGTTTATCGGCGATTCGCTGCAGAAGAACCTGGAGGCGGACCAGCGCTGACCAGCGCTTTGCCCACGTTATACTAGCACCTCGTTCTGCACGATCTGATCCAGCGTCTGCCGCTTGCGGATGAGCACGGGTTCTTGCTCCGGCCCGCGGTAGAGCACCTCCGGCGCTTCCGGAAACGAGTTGTAGTTTTTGGAGCTCATGCCGGAGCAATACGCGCCCGAGCCTTCAATCACCAGGTAATCGCCAATTCCGGCATCACGGAGCGCGCGGGGTTCCAGCGCTTCCGGGTCGCCGGCCGAAGGCGTGAGGATATCCCCGGATTCACAGCAGTGGCCGGCAACAATAGCGTCGATGGTCGGCTGTTGCTCCTGTTCGGCTGCATCCGTTGCCGGGACAACAACGAGCGGATGCTGCGCGCCATACATGCTGGGACGGAGCACCTCGGTCATGCCGCTGTCGATCTTGAGAAAGTCATAGCCGTCTTTCCCGGTGCGGGTCCGATCCTGGATCGTGGTAATCACGCAGCCAGCATTGGCGACCAGATATGTCCCCGGCTCGACTTCCAGTCGGATTCTTCTGCCTGTGGCTTCCCCAAAGGCCACAAAAGTCTGGACCACGGGCTGGCCGACCTCTTGCAGGTCGGTTGAGGTTTCATGGCTCATTCGTCCTACTTTATACCCCCCGCCAAGGTTGAGCGTGTGCGCCTCCGGAAAATGTTCCAACAGGCCAATACTCATACCCGCTACATGTTGCCACACCTCGGGGTCTGAGCCTGAGCCAATATGGGTATGAATGCGGATAACCCTGAGCCTATGATGTTGCACAATGTCCTGGACCGTTGCTCTATCCTCGTGCCAGATCCCAAAGCTTGCCGCCGGGCCACCCACATTGGTTCGGTTCGTCCCGCCGGAGCCGAGGCCGGGGTTGAAGCGGATGCCGAGTTCCTGGCCTGGAAAATGCTCGCCAAAATAGCGCAACTGATCGAGCGAACAGGCGTTGAATGCCATGCCGGCGGTGTGTAAATCCTGGAAATTCTGCGGGAGCTCCTGGGCGGTCAAGGCGATCTTCTGGGTGGCGATGCCGGCTTTCATGGCCCGTTCGACCTCAAAGCCGGAGCTGGCGTCAAAATGAAGTCCCAGACGGTCAAACAAACGGAGAATATTACCGTTGGGCAGGGCCTTCATGGCGTAGCGCGCTGTCAGACCGAAGGCGTTTGGAAAGTGCAAAACCTCTTGGGCCGCCTGGGTGAGTCGCGCTTCGTCGTAGACATACACCGGTGTCCCGAATTGCTGCGCGATTTTTCGCACCGCGCTGTGAGAAAGAAAACGGGTGGTCTCAATGGTTGGCGTTGACATTGTGCTCCTCGTCTGTGTCCCGAACGGAGAAATCGGCGTCCCGGATGATGGCCGGAATAGTATGGGTTTTTCCCTACAGTCAAAAGAGGGGCTGTGGCTGGCCGCTCGCTGCAAGGTTTGGTAGGGTGACGGCTGCCGGGAGGACCGGCAAGGACCCGGAAAAAGGAGGTCGTCTTATGAATAATCCCCAACCCGTTCGCGCTCACGTGATTACCGGTGGGTTCCCGGTGGGTTCTCCGGCCGGGCACGATATGGACTATGCCCGGCTACGGCTTCTTCAGCTTATACACGAGCGGCCCAATGTCACGGCCTCGGTCAGCGGTGACTTCACCGACATCGACAAATGGTTGCCTGGGTGTCAGTTGCTGGTGACCTATGTCGCCGGTCCGTTCCCCAATGAAGCCCAGAACAGATTCCTCCGGCAGTGGCTCGAAGACGGCGGGCGTTGGCTGGGGCTGCACGGGACGAGTGGCGGAAAGGCAGCGCCGGTGGACAACGACCGGCGCGTGCGTAAAATGGTCAAGGCTGACCACCACGCGACCCTGGGCGGTTTCTTTCTGAATCACCCGCCGCTACGCAAGTTCCAGGTTGATGTGGTCAATCAACAGCATAGCCTGACCAGGGGCCTGCCCGCCTCGTTTGAGGTCATGGACGAGCTGTATCTGATTGAACTCCAGGAGCCGGAAAACTCGGACATCCTATTGACCACCGAGTTGGAAAAAGACCCGTCCCCGCCAGGGTTTGGCTTTGTGTACGATGAAGACACCGCCCTGCAACCGGATGGAAAAACCCGGGTGTTGGGCTTTACCCGAGCATTAGGCAGGGGAGGGGTCGCCTATATTGCGCTGGGACACTGCCATTCAACAACCAGCAATATGCAGCCGTTTGTTGATGAGAGTGTCGATGCCGCGAGCACAACGCCTCAGGTCTTTCGCGGCTCGTGGGACACCCGGCCGTTTGAACAATTGCTCCGCAACGGAATCGAGTGGGGCTGTAGCCACAGTGCCTGATGCCGACGGTCGTGATACCAGCAGCATTTTCACTTGAGGGAAAAATTGCGCTGATTACCGGTGGGGGACGCGGGCTGGGTCTGGAAATCGGTCGGGCCTTTGGGCGACATGGGGCTCGGGTGATCGTCAACGGCCGCGGCCGGGACCAGCTTGAGCGGGCTCTGGCGGCCATTACCGCCGAGGGCGGTCGAGCCGAGGCGCTGGTATGCGATATTGCCAACGAAGGGGCCGTGTCTGCCGCTTTCCAACATATTCGAGCCACCTACGGTCGGCTCGATATTCTGGTGAACAACGTTGGCCGGCGCGACCGTCGAAAACTCTTTGAATTCGAGCTGAATACGGTTCGCCAACTCATCGACGTGAACCTGCTTGCACCGTTCAATGTGAGTCGAGAAGCGGGCCGCCTGATGATTGAGCATGGCAGCGGGCGGATTAT
Source organism: Candidatus Binatota bacterium (assembly GCA_011523265.1). Classification (GTDB taxonomy): domain Bacteria; phylum Desulfobacterota; class Binatia; order Bin18; family Bin18; genus Bin18. The sequence goes on along the minus strand of WTHD01000128.1, from coordinate 9,268 downwards.
TAATATCACCTCAATCGCCGGTCCGATTGCCAATAGCGGGGACGCCGCGTATACCGCGACAAAAGGTGGTCTCGAAGCGCTGACGCGGGCTTTGGCGGCCGAATTGGGTCCGTCCGGTATTACCGTCAACGCCATCGCGCCGGGATTCTTTGCCACCGAAACAAACAGCGACCTCGTTGCAGACCGGAAAATCGCCAGCATGCTGAAACGGCGGACTGCGCTCGGACGGTGGGGCGAGCCCGCGGAAATCGCGGGGGCGGCGGTCTTTCTGGCCTCACCGGCGGCCTCGTATATCACCGGACAAGTGCTGGCGGTCGACGGTGGCTATCTGGCCCATTTCTGATGGTTGATTTTTTTCTCACCCGCCTGGCATAAAGAGAAGACGGACTCAGGAACTGCGGCCAACCGGTCTGGCAATATAGGAGGAAGAGCGATGACGCTTGATATTCGGCCATTAAGTGACGCCCTCGGGGCTGAGGTGGCAGGTGTTAATTGGACACAGCCCGTCAGCGACGAGACCGTCGCGACCATTAAAGACGCCTTTTTGACGTATCACCTGGTGTGTTTGCGATCAGAACCGCTGACGCCGGCGGCCTTTGCCCGAGTCAGCCGGTATTTTGGTGAACCCCAGATCCAACTGCTGCGAAATATGCGAGTTGAGGAAGTCCCGGAAGTCTCGGTCTTTAACAGCACGTATAAAAAAGTGGAAGACAAACCGGCCGACCTGATCCTCGACCGGCGCTCGGGCTGGCATACGGATGACTCCTATTTTGCGGTGCCGGCCCAAGTGACGCTCTTACAGGCCCTGGAAATTCCCGGACATGGTGGGGAAACCCGTTTCTGCAACGCGCGCGCGGCCTACGAAGATTTATCCGCAGACATGAAAGCCCGTCTCGACGGCCTGCGGGCCGTTCACAGCTATGACACCATGCGTGCCCCAGCCCGCGCGATGAAGCGCACCAAGGAAGAAGCGGCGGAAACGCCGGATGTCGTTCATCCCTTGATTCGCACTCACGATGAGACAGGCCAAAAAGCGATTTATTTTAACTCGAACCGGACCGACCGCATCCTGGAGATGGAACGGGAAGCCAGTGACGCGCTGCTCGATCAAATCCATACCCATATGACGCAGTCGCAATATCAGTATCATCATGCCTGGCGGGTCGGGGACGTACTCATGTGGGATAACCGGAGCGTGACGCACTCGGTCAATATGGACTTTCCTCCGGGCCACCGCCGTATCCACCAGCGTATTCTGCTCAAGGGCTCGGTGCCAGCGTAGACATATGCTCTTTCCGTTCTACTCTTGCCTTGGAGGGTGGGTCTGTCGGACCCACCTTTTTTTTGTGTAGGCATATGGGGTAGGGTGACGCTGCGAAAGGCTGGAGTACAAACGGTATGAAATTTCACGCGATTGCCTATGGTACGGTAGGAACCCGAAAAGAGCTCGAATGTGGCATGGCCGGCAAGCGGCCCGAGCTCTACCAGCGTATGCTCAAAGACCTCAAAGAGTACGTCACGGTTTGTGACCAAGCCGGTTTTGAGGGCTTTGGGCACCCCGAGCATCATCTTCAGATCGAGGGTATGGAAGCCACCGGCAGCCCCGGTTTGCTGAGCATGTTCATTGGCCAGCACTCCACGCGCTTAAAGGTTGACGTGCTGGGCTATGTGCTCAACACCCACAACCCTCTGCGCGTGGCCGAAGATGTGGCGATGATGGATCACATGCTGGAGGGCCGTCTGAACGTTGCCTTCGTGCGGGGCTACCAGGCGCGCTGGGTCCAGAATTACGGCAGCCTGCCCGGCGTCGAAGCCGTCGGCCACTGGAATAAAAAGCAAGCGTCCGATCTCAAAAACCGTAGAGCGTTCGAGGAGTCGGTCGCGGTCATCAAGAAAGCCTGGAGCACCGATACGTTTTCTCATCGTGGCGAGTTCTGGCAGTTTCCGCCTGAAGGCGCAAAAAATCCGCACCCCATGGAAGCGTATACGCAGTTCGGTGCTGGGGTGAGGGATGATATGAGCATAGAAGAGGTCGGCATCGCGCCGCGTCCCTACCAGAAGCCCCACCCGCCGCTGTATGCCGGCTTTACCCATAATACGGAATCCATTCGCTATTGGGGCCGGGAAGGCGGGAAGCCGATTATCATTCTGCTGCACGAGGAGTTATGTGCCCGCCTGCAAGGTATCTATCGGGAGGAGGCGGAAAAGGCGGGCCGGACGGTCCAGCCCGGCACCGAGCTGGCCTTGGGCGGTCAGCTTGTCCTTACGGAAAACCCCTCGGAAACGTCGCAGATCATGGCGGATACCCGCTGGTTCTGGGAAAAGTGGGGGATTCCGTTTGGACTGGGGGTTGCCGAGCCGTTGATCGGGGACCCGGACAGCGTGTCGCGCAAGATCGAGTTGGCCCAGAAGATCGGGACGGACGAAATGTTTTTCCTGCTGGGCGATGGGCTCCTGCCGCGGGATACCATTCTGCGCAGCTTCGAGCTCTTTGCCACGAAAGTGATGCCGCGCTTTGCCTGACGGTGGCGAAGAGGAAGCCGGATGCGTCAGCCTGATCGAGCCGGAGAAGCAGACGAATTGCGTTCGGCGTTCCCGCGTATTTACGAGATTGCCCGGCAAATTCCCTACGGACGGGTGGCAACCTACGGCCAAATCGCCCAAGTCATGGGACCGCCGGTGACCGCACGGGACGTTGGAGACGCCATGGCCGCCCTGCGGGACGGCCAGCCGGACCCGCCCGTACCGTGGCAGCGGGTCATTAACGCCCAGGGCAGAGTGAGTACCGGGCAACGTCAGCAGGCTTTACTCGAACAGGAAGGCGTGGTCTTTACGGTCAAAGGCGTGACCGATCTCGGACGCTTTGGCTGGCAGGGACCCGACCCGGACTGGGCCGAAGCGCATGGGTTCCATCCCCTGAAAAACGCGAGTGAGGAAAAGAAACAGCTCGACCTGTTCTGAGGATTACAAGAGGAAAACGATGAGCACATTCAACGTTGATTTGATTCGCCAGTCGTCCGACGACGGTCCGGTTACCATGCTCAACCTGATCAAGTATCGAACGCACTCGCTTGACGGCGATGGAACCGGCCGGGAAGCCTACGCCCGATACACCAAACCGGTCCAGAAGCTCGTTGAGGCGCGAGGCGGACGGGTGCTGTGGGCCGGGCCGGTAGCCGAAGCAGCTCTGCAGGAAGGAGGCGATGTGGACTGGGACTGGGCGATACTCGTCTACTATCCAAGCCGCGCCGCCTTTATTGATATGGTGGAAAGCAAGGAATTTTTAGAAGCGAACGAACATCGACGGAACGGGGTTGAAAAGCACGTTATCATGGCGACTCGAACCCTGCTGCTGGAAGACCTGCCGGAGCAGTGAGTATCAGTGTGTAAGACAATTAATCAAAGGACAAGGAGGACATTATGAGTGAGGTCAAAATACCGGATAATCTGCCAAGCTGGATTGCAGATCATTTGCGGCGCTACCTCGATACGGATGGCGCTGACGGGCATATGTGGGATTCCGCGCCGGTTGGCGGTCCAGGGCTCCTCCCGACACTGTTGCTGACCACAACGGGTCGTCGGTCAGGCAAGACAGGCATCATGCCTTTAATCTACGGCGAGGCTGACGGGAATTATATTGTGGTCGCCTCCAAGGGCGGCGCCCCCAAACATCCGGGTTGGTATCTGAATCTGGCCGCCAACGCGGACGTTGAGGTGCAGGTGGAGGCCAGACGTTTTAAGGCCAAGGCACGAACCGCCAGCGGAGAAGAGCGCGCCGTGCTGTGGGAAAAAATGGCGAAAATCTATCCGCCCTATATTGACTATCAGGCCAAGGCCAAGACCGAGCGCGAGATTCCGGTGGTGGTGCTGGAGCCGGTGGCGTAATACGAACCCTCGCTAAATTCCAGCGAGGGGATATAAGCGTTCTGCCAACCAGCGCGTACAAGGAGACAAGCCAATGAGTGACGAAATGCGTCGGGTCATGGACGAAGCCGCCATCCGCCGGGTGATTGATCGCTACTGTCATGCGGTCGACCGTGGCAACGCGGATGATGTGGCCGCGCTCTTTCATCCCAACGGACGGTTAGTGGTCAGTATTGAAGAGAACGATGGCTATAACGGTCGTGAGGCCGTGCGTGAATGGTATGCGAACTACCATAAACACTTCCGGGCGAAACTGACCCACCTCCGTCACAAGATATCCAACATTCAGATTGACCTGAACGGAGACGAGGCGCGGGTGGTGTCCTATATGGACGCCGACCTCATCGCCAAAGACGAAACCACACCGCGTCAGGCGATTGGTCGGTATGACGACCGCTTTGTCCGTGACGGTGGAGAATGGTATTTCGCCGAACGGGCGATTGTCGTGTATTACGCCGATGAGCGGCTGGCCGAACTGTTAAGCGCCGATTCGTAGGCGTTAAAAGGCGGATGGGTCCCCGGACCCATCCTGTTCTTGCTGAAAGCCCCTCAGATCAAGTCTCCCCCAAGCCATACAAGCGCGCACAAGTCTCCGCGACAATCGGCCGGGCCTCATCCGCGGGGACAGCGGCCAGATGTTTCTCCAGGAAGCGCCGGGATTCGGGCCAACTGCTGTCGAGATGGGGAAAATCCGACGACCACATAATGCGGTCCACCCCGATGAACTCGCGCAGCATGACACCGGGCAGGTCATCAATAAACGTCAGATAACAGTGCTCGTGCCAATACTCGCTGGGTAAGCGCTGACACTTGACCATAGGGTCTTTCGCCATGGTGCGACGATGATAGCCCCAATCCAGGCGACCCAGAAAATTGGCGGCCCACGACAGTTCGTTCTCGGCGGAAATCAGCTTTAAGCCCGGATGGCGGTCGAACACGCCCTCCAGGATAAACGTACCAAACGCCCGCGCCATGCGCACCGGCAGGACCGCATAGCCGACCGTCGCGCTTTCTTCTCCTGTCTCATCCCGCGTCCAATTGGTGTTGGCATGGCCGGAGGCAATAATATGAAGACTGAGCGGCATGTTGAGTTCGGCCAGCGTCGCCCACAGCGGGTCCCATTGAGCTGCCGAATAGCGTGAGCCGTCGGGCGCATCTTGCGGCAACAGCGCCCCAACCAGTCCCTTCTCCTTGGCGCGTCGGCATTCCCGTATTGCCCAGTCCACATCAAAGACCGGTATGACGGCAATGCCGAATAACTCCTGTGGATGGGTGCTGCAAAAATCACTCAGCCAGTCATTATACGCCTGGCAGACGGCCTGCTGCAGGTCCGGGTCGGGGATGCCAAAGGCCCGCATAACGTAATTCGGATACAGCACCTCGGCATCCACTCCGTCCTGACGCATATATTCTACCCGGGCATCCGGGTTCCAATCGTTCGCATCCGTGGCGTAGCGTTGCTCGCCTGCTGCGGCCGCGGCGTAGGCTTTCTCTTTATTTTTTGCCACCGCACCCATCGGACGTTTTGCGATATGCGACGGCATGCCCTGGCACACCCAGATATCTCCCGCAGGTTCCGAAACAACACGTGGTCCCCGATCTTTATAGGCGTGGGGCAGGTAGCGTTGCCACAGGTCGGGGGGTTCGATGGCGTGCGAGTCGGCCGATATGACGCGATACTGTTTCATCGTCCATTCCTTCCTTCGCCTGGAAAATGAGGGATTCTCGATCTATTGAGGGCCACTCTACCCCATTGCCGTATGTCCATGTCAAGCGTCCGGCCCGGTCGGAGCCGGGTGTAGCTTGAAAAGGGCGCCGGAAGTTTCTATCTTCCGGTAAAAAAGAGAAGGGAAGCAGATATGCCGATATTCGAACGTGGCGAGACCAAGTTGTATTACGAAGAGCAGGGCACAGGATTTCCGCTCTTACTCATCGCACCGGGAGGGATGCGTTCCTCCGTGCCCTTTTGGCAGCAAACCCCCTGGAATCCCATTGAGCAGCTTGCCCCCAGCTATCGCGTGATCGCTATGGATCAACGCAACGCCGGCCAATCAACCGCCCCGATCAGTGCTGCGGATAGCTGGCATACCTACACGGAAGATCAACTGGCGTTGATGGATCATCTTGGGGTTGAGACCTTCCACGTGGCCGGTATGTGCATTGGTGGACCCTACTGCATGGGTCTCATCCAGGCCGCGCCGCAGCGGGTTGCGTCGGCTATTCTCTTTCAGACGATCGGGCTGTCCGATAACCGCCAGGCGTTTTTTGACATGTTTGACGGTTGGGCCGCCGAGCTGAAACCTGGGCGGCCTGACGTGAGCGACGAGGCCTGGGAGTCGTTCAAGACAAATATGTACAGCGGCGACTTCCTCTTCAACGTCTCCAAAGAATTTGTCTCCCAGTGCCAAACGCCGCTCCTGGTCCTCTTGGGGGACGACCTCTATCATCCGCAGGAGACCTCCCGAGAGATTGCCGCGCTCGCCCCAAACGCCACGTTGGTTGAGCGCTGGAAAGAGCCCGAGCATCACTCGGCTGCCAAGCAGGCGGTCGAGCGCTTTCTGGCCGAGCACACCCCGAGTTAATGTGGAGCATCGCCTGCCTTTTGCGGTAAGTAGGTCGGATTAGCGCAGCGTAATCCGACAAGGACGGAATGTTGGGTTACGCCTGCGGCTAATCATTCCCGACCAGAAGGCAGCAGAGGTCGATTGCTCACGCGTAGTTGATGAATCGGGGGAAGACTATCTCTATCCGACGAGTCGTTTCGTTCGAGTAACATTCCCCGATGACGTACGTACTCGGCTGCTCGCGACGGCAGGGGAGAAATAAGTCTCACCTGATCTCCTAGGGATAGACGGAGAACAATTTTTCATCAAATCAGTAGGGCTAACTCGCTCCGTGCCGGGGCGGAGGCACGCCGTTCAGCCAGTAGTTCCCAATAGCGTGATATTTCCAGCGCACGGGATCGTGCAGGGTATGGGTACGCGCGTTGCGCCAGTGACGGTTCAGGTTGTACTCCTCCAGAGTTGAGCGGGTTCCGGCCAACTCAAACAACTTGTTTGTCGTCAGCACAGAGACTTCCGTGGACATGGCTTTTGCCTCAGCCACGGCAATCGAGGCTTGAGAGACGTTCTCCTGGGTTGGTGAGGCGACCGCCGCATCCACAAAACGGCCCGCCCGTTCGAGCAGGGCGTCCGAGGCGTGCACCCGGACCTCAAGCTCACCAATCTGATGGATCGTGTACGGGTCCTCATAGCCGTGCTCCTGGCCGCTATCGATCCACGGACGCGTATACTGGCGGACAAAGGCGATCGTCTCGGCCAGGGCTGCGCGAGCAATGCCGGCATCGACCGCGGTATGAAAAATCTGGGCGACAGCGCCCATCGGGGTGGGCCGGTCAAACGCGGCCTGGTGGTCGATAATATGAAAGGGATCGACCGCAACATTCTCGAACACCGCGGTCCCGCTGGCCGTGGTCCGCTGGCCGAAGCCTGACCAGTCGTCGATGATGGTGACCCCCGGCGCATCACGCCTGACAAAGACGATGGCAACTCGATCATGGTCGTCCTTGGCGACAGCCGGTACCCAGTGGGCAAACACCGCCCCCGTGGAATAGAACTTTCTGCCGTTCAGGAGGAATCTGTCGCCGGAGGTCGTGAGGCGCGTCTCAAAGTCAAAGACGGTTTTTGTGCCGCGCTCGACAAAGGCATTCCCAAAGCGATCGCCCTCCAGCACCCGTTTGAAAAGGAACTCCTTTTGCTCCTCGGTCCCATCCAGTCGGATGGCTTCGATCATATAGTAATGGTTCTGGGGAATCTGGCCTAAAGACGAATCTGCGGCTGATATGATGGCCGTGACCTCGGCGGCGGTCGAGAAGGACACCTCCGCCCCGCCGTATGCTTTCGGAATAGTGATGCCCCATAAGCCGCTCTGGGAGAATTCGTCCAATTCTTTACGCGGCAGGCGGCGCTCACGGTCGCGCTCGGCCGACTCCTGCTGAAAGCGCTCGGCGAGACGGTGGGCAACTGCCAGGGCTTCCTGATCGTCACGAATAATATGGGCAGGAGCCTCAACCCGCGCCATTGGTGCGGCGACCCGAATACCTTGATCCGGTGGAGCGGTGGCTTGCGAGGGTGCCTGACTCATATATTCTCCTTAACCTGTTCTTCTATATCCACGCGTGGCGTGGCGGCTTGATGTTATTCAGATAGTAATTGCCGATGGCCTGGAACTTCCACCGGACGGGATCGTGCAGCGTATGCGTACGGGCATTTCGCCAGTGGCGATCCAGATTGTACTCTTCGAGTGTGGAGCGAGTGCCGGCGAGTTCAAACAACTTGTTGGTCGCCTGAATGGCGATTTCCGTGGTCAGAACTTTTGCTTCGGCCACGGCAATAGACGCCGCGGCCACACTGTCTTCATTCGGATTGGTCATTGTCGCATCGACCGTGCGGCCAGCTCGGTCCAGGATGGCCTCTGCCGCGTGCAGGCGCATTTTCAGGTCGCCAATCTGGGCGATGGAGTACATGTCCTCGTAGCCGTGCTCCTGACCGCTATCGATCCACGGACGGGTATAGCTGCGGACAAAGTGGATGGTTTCATCAATCGCGGCCTGGGCAATACCGAGATCGATAGCGGCATGAATAATCTGTAAGACTGCCCCGTTCGCGGTTGGTATATCGTACGCCTCATGCGCCGGGACAACATGGCTGGCCTGCACGAATGCGTCCTCCAGCAGAACGGTCCCACTGGCGGTGGTGCGTTGGCCGAAACTCGACCAGTCATCGATAATGCGCAGTCCCGGCCTATCGCGTTCCACAAAGGCAAGCTGCGCTTGACCATGCTCATCGGTCGCCGCGACCGGCACCATGTGGGCGAGGAGCGCACCGCTGCAATAAAACTTTTGTCCGTTCACGATATAGCCGTTCCCGTGGGGACGTATGCGCGTTTCAAAATGGCCGACGGTTTTGCTGCCTTTTTCGGAAAAAGCATTGCCGAGACGCATACCTTTTAAGACTTCGCCAAAGAAAAAACGCTTCTGATCCTCACTGGCGCACAGACGAATGATATCGAGTATGCCAAGATGGTTTTGCGGGATTTGCCCGAGCGACGGGTCGGCCGCGGAGATAATTTTAATCACCTCGCCCACCGTGACATACGAGACCTCGGCGCCGCCATAGGCTTTGGGTACGGTCATGCCCCACAAGCCGCTCTGCGAGAATGCGTCCAGTTCGGCGATCGGCAGGCGGCGTTCCCGGTCACGCAGCGCCGCTTCCTGCGCAAAGCTCTTTGCCAAACGGTGGGCGATATCGATCGCTTCCTGGTCGTCCTGAATAATATGGGCGGG
>WTHD01000330.1 GCA_011523265.1 Candidatus Binatota bacterium | reverse complement strand
GGCCTTTACCACCCTCTTCCCCGCCTAACAATTCACATCACGCGTCTGGGATGGGGGCAATATTGATCGCATAGTCCTCAAATCTCATTGCTTGCCATGCTTCCCGAGTTTAGAAAGGTTTTGCGCCTTCATCGCTTCTTCCAATTTGTAAGCAAGAACCGCCTTGATCGTATGAGTCTTTACGTCTTCGTAGGTGCCATCCTCCCGGAGCAAGCTTTCAAGCGTAGGGCCGAGGTGTGGATTCTTTTTAGCCATAGCGGTTGTACTCCTTCATTCGACATAAGGGCGACACCACGCTCACCTTCGTCCGTTCCCACTGAGACCTCTCAACCAGTTGTCTACCCTGAGTCCAGGGACACGAGAAAACTCGCGTATATTGTCAGTGACGACTATATAGTCCAACGCGAGCGCATGAGCGGCGATGAGCATGTCATTCGGACCGATAAGTTGCCCCCGTTTTTCCAAATGTACTCGAAGTTCCGCATAGCATTGATCGGCCGGTTCCCGGAGAGGCAGGATTTCCATACGAGAAAGAATCGTCTCCAGTTGCGCCGTCAGTCGGTCCGAGCCACGTTTCACCGCGCCGTACCGCAATTCCCCGGCAACCACGATACTTGTGCAGGTATTTTTTTCTCCTTCTTTCGCAATCCGCCTCGCCACTACCCCTTGAGGATAACGCACCAGGTTGGAGAGGATATTCGTATCCAAGAGATAGCGGAGCGTGGCCATTGTAAAGATTACAATTCCGTGTCGTCCAGCGGTGGTAATGTTTCGTCCACATCCGGAAACGTGTCTTCAACCGGCTCCAGGGTCGCGAGTAAGGCAAGCAGTCCTCCCGTGCTGACAGGCTCAACGATCAAGCGCTCTCCATCTTTATGAATGGTGGCCTCATTGCCCTCCAACTCAAACTCTCGCGGAATGCGTAACGCCTGGTTGCGGCCATTGCGGAATAGACGAATTTTTCGCTTTGAAGGCATAGTCATGACCTCTCGTTACAGGAGCATATGACCTGAGCATATGCCACAGACATATGCCTGTCAAAGTATATTTTGGAGGCTGTCAAGCTTCGGGCTTTTCTGTTGCTCCCTCGGACGCATCGGTTTTGAATTTTGTACATAGCGCTTAGTTGAGGCGTGGGATACGGTAACGAAGTATCCGTTAGTAGTGGCGCAGAGGGCGATATGGACAAGGTTTTTATCCACAGCAACGATTCCGATACGGCTGACCGCCGGTCCCCGCGTATGGCCCGGCCATGCCACAAGCGAGGCAGCAGGATAGCCGCCGCGTCTCTTGCTCTGGCCTTGGCCCTGGCTGTATCAAGCGCCCAAGCCCAATCTGATCTCGCATATGAAGCATACAAGCAGGGCGCCTACGCAACCGCCTTACGTGAACTGCGACCGTTGGCCGAGCAAGGAAATGCCGTAGCTAAGTTCCTCCTAGGAAATATGTATGAAACCGGTGGCAAGGGTGTTTCACAAAACGACGGCCAAGCCGCGTTCTGGTACCGCAAGGCTGCGGAGCAGGGATATGCCCTAGCCCAATCCCGCCTAGGAGTTCTGTACGCCGGCGGCAAGGGCGTACCCCAGGACGACCGCCAATCCGCAGCTTGGTTCCAGAGAGCTGCGGCACAAGGAGACACTCAAGCTCAGCTCCTCCTAGGATGGGCGTACGTCATAGGCAAGGGCGTACCCGAAGACGACGTTCAAGGCTATGCCTGGCTCAATCTCGCCGCTGCACAGGGAGATGAAAAGGCCAAAGAAGTCCGGGACTCAATCCGGCGACTCATGACCCGCGAGCAAATTGCCGAGGGCCGGAAACTCAGCCGTGAGCTTTCCGCACAGATTACGAGTCAAGGAGAGACAATACCGTGACACTGGCTTAACGCAAAACAAGACATTGAGAGATCAGACTTCCGGCACGCAACCAAGCAGAGAAAAAGAAAAGGAGATGTCAAGTTGCACCGTCGCCTCTGGATTTCAGCCTCACTCTTATAGAATGTCAGCAGCGGTTAAAATTCCGACCAGCCTATTTTTTTCATCTCCATGTTTGGAGTCAACGACAAGAATCGGACTTGCGTCGATGCAGCCCAATATGCTGGAGACGAGTTCTTCAGGAGGTACAATATACTTTTTTTCTACCGTCGATAGGTCCAGCCCGTCTTTTTCTGCTTTTGCCTTTTCAATTGTCTTAATGAGTCGATCACTTCGTTTATCAGGGTAGCCACGGAGATATTTGGCAACTGAATATTCCGAAAGCATCCTCCATTTCTTGTCGTTCTCAAACCAGACGGGGATATAAGAGAAGCCATGCTTCAATATCTATTGGTGCGCATAACTGACTGGGTGCCACGACTCAACTTTAACTACATCTCGAACCATGAATTGCGAAACTTTAGAGCATTCAGAATTGGACATAAGTGCATCCTCAAGTATGATTGCAAGGTCCACAGCATGATCGGTAAGTATCCGTGCGTAAGCACCTTGATGAACCGCATCATTCCTTGCGCGCCTTAATTCATCATACAGAGCGCTGAATGTAGTATGATACGCTGGCCATCTGGAGGCGACCTCAGTACACAATGGAGAGTCATCGGCCAGACAGGTCAATTTGTTTTCGTATTTTTCGAGGAAGAGAATTTTCCCCTTCATCTGTTGGCCCATCAATTCAAGAGTGTGAATGACGGCCAGGAACCCCTCGGCGTCCGCCAGGGCGACGGCTCGGGCCGAGCGGAGTTGGTCGCGATAGAATTGTTTTCGGTCCGTATCTAATGACATCTCTTTAGTCTGCGTCATCCGTTGGAATTATGGCTATGGCTACTCACGTCCAGAGGCTTCACCTTACTCACTCCCGGTCCAAAGCCCGGTACTGGATGGCCTGCGCGATATGGGCGCCGGTGATGTGTTCCTCGCCGGCGAGGTCGGCGATGGTGCGGGCGACTTTGAGAATACGGGTATAGGCGCGGGCGCTCAGCCCCAGGCGCTGCATGGCGTTTTCCAGGAGCTTTTCGCCGGCCGTGTCGGGTTGACAATACGTGCGGATATCCCGGCTGGACATTTGCGCGTTGCAAAAGATTTTGCGTTTCTGAAAACGCTGGAGCTGGATTTCGCGGGCACGGTTCACGCGCGTCCGAATGGTAGCCGAGTCCTCACCCGTGGCTTTGTCACTCAGTTCTTTATACTTGACCGCCGGGACTTCGACCTGAATATCGATGCGATCCAATAAGGGACCGGAAATCCTGGCCCGATAGCGTTGGACCTGCTGTGGGGAGCAGGTGCACTCGTGCTGCGGGTCACCGAAGAAGCCACAACTGCACGGATTCATCGCCGCAACCAGCATGATGTCCGCCGGATACGTAATGGACCCGACGGCGCGTGAGATCGTGACGCGAGCATCCTCCAGGGGCTGGCGCAGGACTTCGAGAACGTTCTTACGGAACTCCGGCAGTTCATCCAGAAAGAGCACGCCATGATGAGCCAGGGAGACCTCGCCCGGTTTGGGGACCGTACCGCCGCCGATCATGCCGGCATCGGAGATGGTGTGATGCGGGCTGCGGAAGGGCCGCGTGGCAACGAGGGCCTTGCCGGTCAGGCTGCCGGCGACGCTGTGAACCTTGGTCGTTTCAATCGCTTCGGTCAGGGTCAGCGCGGGCAGCACGGTTGGCAGGCGTCTGGCCAGCATGGTCTTGCCGGACCCCGGCGGACCCACTAACAGCAGGTTATGTCCGCCACTGGCCGCGACTTCGAGAGCGCGCTTGACGTGCTCCTGACCTTTCACATCGTGAAAATCAACCTCATAGGCGGAGTGCCGGGTAAAGAGGGTGTTGACATCAACAACGGTTGAGTCAAGGGGCCGCTCGCCGTTGAGCAGCAGAAAGGCTTCACTCAGTGTGGACAC
>WTHD01000078.1:10412-17864 GCA_011523265.1 Candidatus Binatota bacterium | reverse complement strand
TTATTGGCCAACGGCCCGATGGTTACCACTTGCTCGACTCGCTGATGGTCCCCGTCAGCCTGTATGACGAAATTGAAATGACAGCGGAGAGGACGGTGGGGACGGAGCCATATATCCGTGTGCGCTGTAACGACCCAATAATTCCCACCGACCAGTCAAATCTCGCCTACCGAGCAGCGGCCTTACTCTGTCAAGAAGCTGGTATCGGGGCACACATCACTATGACTTTGCACAAGAACATCCCTGCTGGTGCGGGGCTCGGCGGCGGGAGCAGCGATGCCGCGGCTGTGCTGAAGGCGTTGAACCAATCATTTTCACTCGGACTGAACACTGACCATTTGTGTCGGCTCGCCGCCCAGCTTGGTGCAGATATTCCTTTTTTTGTCCCGTGTCAGATGGCTCGTGTGGGTGGGATTGGGGAAGTCTTAACGCCACTTCCTCCTCTTCCGCAACGCTGGCTCGTCATTGTGGTTCCGGGCTTTCCTGTTTCGACTCCGTGGGCGTATCAACGTTTTGATGCGCTTCAGCCGGACGTGCCAGAGCCGAAGCCCCATGCAATCGACCGGACTCCACCACTTGACACGCAGCAATGGCCAAGTGCTGCCCTCTTCGTTAATGACCTTGAACAGGCTGTCCTGCCGGAGTACCCCCTGATTGCGGACAGAAAAAAACAACTCTCCGCCCTTGGTGCGGAAGTGGCTCTGATGTCTGGGAGCGGTTCCGCCGTCTTTGGCCTCTTCAAGACACTGGAGGCTGCCACGCACGCTGCGGCAGCTTTGGCTGGCTCGGAAAACGTCTTTGTGGTGACGCTGCTGGAGGATGCTTCCACTCCGGTAACGGTTGATCTATAACCGTAGGAGCAGGTAGACTTTTTTCGCGAAAGATGTTAATGGCTGTGGCCTCAAGGAAGCCTGGTAGATTCTATAATCCGCTGATTTCATTAAACAATCGGATCGTTCAGAAGCTTGTCCAATACGGCCAGCAGTCATAGTGGTGGAATATCGACGTTCGAGAAGAAAAGAGAAACTGAGCGGCCGAGAGCAATACTACTATTACTGCCATCCTGGTGGGGAGTCGCCAAGTCCGGCAAGGCACCGGGTTTTGGTCCCGGCATTCGCAGGTTCGAATCCTGCCTCCCCAGTTCCTTCTCCTTTGGGCAAGAGTAGAAAATAACGCCGTTCATACCCCCATCCATGTGAGACACTCCACCGTGCTAAAAATATTTTCCGGAAATTCGAATCGTCCGCTCGCGCAGGAAATATGCGCCTATCTGGGAACCTCGCTCGGTGCGGCCGATATCCGCACGTTCAGCGATGGCGAGATTGCGGTTGAGATCACCGAGAATGTGCGTGGCGGGGATATCTTTGTTGTCCAGTCAATCTGTACGCCCGGCAACGATAATCTGATGGAACTCCTGCTGATGATTGACGCCTTTAAGCGGGCGTCGGCTAATCGTATCACGGCCGTGATTCCGTACTACGGCTATGCTCGCCAGGATCGAAAGGTTGCCCCCCGGGTGCCTATTAGTGCCAAACTGGTCGCTGACCTGTTGACCGCGGCGGGAGCCTCACGGGTGCTCACGGCAGAGCTCCACGCTGGACAAATCCAGGGATTTTTCAATATTCCAGTGGACAATCTTTTTTCCGCACCGGTGCTGTTGCCGTATCTGCGCTCCCGCATCGGTAGCGAACCGGTCAGTGTCGTATCCCCAGATGCCGGGGGCGTGGAGCGCGCACGTGCCTTTGCCAAGCGTCTGGGGGCCTCACTCGCCATTATTGATAAGCGCCGCGCGCAGGAGAACGAAAGCGAGATTGCAGGCAAGGCGAATCGTGATGTGATTGAGATGAATGTGATCGGTGAAGTCGACGGCCGTATCGCTATTCTGGTTGATGATATGGTGGACACAGCCGGAACGTTGACCACCGCGGCAAAAGGGCTTCAAGATGCTGGGGCGCAAGCGGTGATTGCTTGCTGTACGCATGCCGTACTGTCTGGCCCGGCGATAGAGCGGGTGCGGGCGTCTGCTCTCGAAGAGTTAGTTGTCACGAATTCCATCCCCATTACGCCAGAGGCGCGGGAGACCGGAAAAGTCCATGTCCTTTCACTTGCCACCCTGATCGGAGAGTCCATTCGCCGGATTCACAATGAAGAATCCATTAGCTCCTTATTCGTGTAAGCCGTTGGTATAGAGAAGGGAAACAATGGAAACCATCAAACTGAGTGTTGAACAGCGACAAGAAAGAGGCAAAGGGGAAATGGGCCGACTCCGACGGAGTGGAAGAGTGCCCGGTGTCTTCTATGGCCCAGGAACAAGTGCCGTTTCCGTCTGTGTTAATACACGGGAATTCCAATATAAGGTCGAAGGCTTAGAAGGGTCCCATCTGATTGAATTTCTTTCACAGACAACAGACCTCAATGGCAAAATTGCACTCCTCAAAGATGTTCAGCATCATCCTGTGACTACGGAACCGCTGCACATCGACTTCTATGAGATTGATGTCAAGGTGCCGCTTCAGGTTGCTGTCCCCGTCCACCTTGTTGGCAAAGCGGAGGGCGTGACTGCCGGTGGAGTCTTACACTACTTCCGACGTGAAATCATGGTGGAATGCCTCCCGCTTGATATCCCCGAGAGTATTGACATCGATGTGACGCCGCTTGAGATCAACGACGCTGTCCGGGTTGAGGATTTGCCATTACCGTCCGGCGTCTCGGCACTTGAGGACGCTCAGCTCATGCTTGCCTCAGTCGCGGCTCCAACCGTGGAGGCAGAGACGGAGGAAGAAGAAGGAGCCGACGAAGCTCTAGCCGAAGACGGAGAGACATCGGAAGCTGGAGAAGCCCCGAGCGAGGAGACCTCGACTGAGTGATGGGAGGCTGTTGCCGCAGATACCATGAATGTGACGCTCCTCGTATAGGCTTATGTCTGCGATCATTGGGCTCGGAAACCCCGGTCGGGACTACGAAAAAACTCGTCATAATATCGGCTTTTGGGTCATTGATATCTTAGCGGACCGATGGGGAACCCGTCTGTCTCAGTCGGTATGCTCCTCCCGCGTGGCCTGGGCGTACTGGAACGGGAGAAAAATTGGCCTTTTTCAGCCACAGACCTTTATGAATCACAGTGGGCAAGCGGTTGTGTGCGTGTGTGAAAAGTATCAACTGCAACCAACGGATTGTATCGTTGTGCATGATGATGTAGACATTCCGCTCGGCCACCTGCGTATTAAACGGACGGGTAGTTCGGGCGGACACCGCGGTGTAGCCTCGATTATTACCGCTTTGGACAGCGCGGACTTTATCCGCGTAAAGCTTGGAATTGGCCGTCCTGCCGCCGGGCTCGATACTGCCGCCTTTGTGCTTCAGCCCTTTACTCAGGAGGAAGAAGCCTTTATCCTCCCGGCGGCACGACGCGCAGCGAGCGTGGTTGAGCACATCCTTACGGACGGGCTCGAGCAGGCTATGACGTTGTGGAATAGCGCGGCTTCTGCGACACTCGCACACCCCGTGCAGGAGGAGCGCTAAAAAATTTCGCCTCATCCGCCCAGCGCGAGAGGTAAAAGAAGACTGAAAGAGACCCATCGGAGGAGTTCATGCCGATTTATGAGACAGTATGCATTCTCCACCCGGAACTATCTGAGGCACGGGTGAAGGATGTAATTGAAGGGATGCAAAAGACTCTGGAGCAGAGTCAGGCCAGTCTGTTGCAGGTTGAAGAATGGGGGATGCGGAATTTAGCCTACGATATTCAAAAGCAGAGACGTGGCTACTATGTGCGTTTAGAATATGAATCTCCTCCTCAAACGGTCAAGGATTTTGAGCGCGGCTTACGGCTGAGTGAAGACACCATGCGCTTTTTATCCGTTGCGCGCTCCGCTCCCTCGGACGGACAGTCTCCCATTCCTCCGGGTGGTTTCACCGACCGCTCTGCGGGTCATCCACCTGAGGCGAGTACGGAGCCCGTACAGGCAGAGGCCCATCCTGCCCCGAGCGCTCCTGCAGAAAACGCAGAATCGGTGGAGACTGAAGTGCCAGCGGAGGCTCCAGCCGAGTCGGAAAGCACTGAGACGGCCGAGACGCAGCCCGATTCGAAGGGAGAGGCGAACGAGGAGTGAGTGGCTTGCGTGCGGAAAGGCTATAATAAGGTTATTTTTGTCGGACAGATTGAGAACAGCCCGGAACTGCGGCGCACGCCACAGGGCGTAGCCATTGGAGCGTTTTCCCTATATGTGCCGAAAAGTCGAGCGCAAGAAGAGCATGTACTCGTTGACGTGGTTGTCTTTCGGAGCCTGGCAGAAGAGTACTGTCCCCTGTTGACAGTTGGGCGAACCGTCTTAGTAGAGGGGGTGCTTGCGCCATATCGGTGGCACAAGGTGGACGATGCAAGACAAAGAGTGTATGAGGTACACGCGACAACCATTCGTATTCTTGGGGAATAATGACTGAATACCGTTGCTCACGAGCGAAAGAAGAGTAGAGGAAGAGAGCTATGGCAAGACCACCCAGGGGGGGATACCACCGACGAGGCGGCGATGACCGATATCCGCGACGTATGCGGCGTAAAGTCTGCCGCTTCTGTGTCGATAAGCGTGATTCCATTGACTACAAAGAGACCGCTATTCTTAAAGATTTTATCACTGAGCGTGGCAAGATTATCCCAAGTCGCATCACCGGGACCTGTATGTGGTGTCAGCGAAAACTGACCTTGGCCATTAAACGGGCGCGTGCGATCGCTTTACTCCCTTACGTGGCGGCACAGGTATAGAGGGGTGTTTTTCAGGTCTGCCGTTTAGTTGCGTTTTCACAGTTGCTCCCATAGAGTAAGGGTTCGTATGGAAATTATCTTGCAAGAAGACGTCGAGAACCTGGGCGAAATTGGTGACATCGTCAAAGTCAAAGATGGTTACGCTCGGAACTATTTGCTTCCGCGCGGCTTGGCGCTGACGGCCAGCCGACGCAACGTTCGCGTCTTAGAGCACCAGAAACGTCTGGCCGCAAGGAAAAGAGAACGTGCGCAGCAGAACGCCAATGCCGTCAGCGACCGGCTGTCCAATCTCACTCTGTCCATCCCGGCTCGTGCCGGAGAAGAGGAGAAGCTCTTTGGCTCTGTGACGAACATCGATATTGAAAAGGCGCTTCAGGAACAAGGTGTGACCGTAGATCGCCGGAAAATTATTCTTGCCGAGCCTATTAAACAGCTCGGTACCTATACCATACCGATTCGTCTCAGTAGAGACATTGAAACGAGTGTCACCGTTCAGGTCCGTCCGGAAAGCGTGGCGTAGCCATTTTCTTGACACGCTATAGGAAAGTTGGTACGCACCAAGCGACTGAAAAGAGTGAACGTTTTCCCCAATAGATATGCAATGCTGAACACGTTTACTCTTTTTGAACAGCGGAGCGACCTGCAGGCACGTAGCTCAGTGGGAGAGCACTTCCTTGACGCGGAAGGGGTCGGCGGTTCAATCCCGCCCGTGCCTATGCCCCAGACTCTACGTACAGCTCAGAATCTTATGACAACGAAGTAAAGCAATCCCCTCTGAACAGGTGAATGAGGGGGAAAGAGGCATCGAAGATTGATGATGCCTCTTTTCTTTTTCATATGAACGACATTGCTCCACATAGCAGCACGAGCGAGCAGCACACTGACGACAGGACGAATACTGGCGTGCAAAAAGACCTTGGTCGGCGCTTCGCAAAAGCCATTGCCGCCCGAGTGGATGGAAAAATTGTCGATATCTCCTCCCCCTTGATCACTGAGGAGGCCGAGCCTATTTTTCCCTCCTCTCCTGACGGACTCGAAGTCTTGCGCCATTCGACTGCCCACCTCATGGCGCAAGCAGTGAAACGCCTCTTTCCCGAAGTCCAAATCACGATCGGCCCAGTGATCGAAAGTGGATTCTACTACGACTTTAAGCATGATCATGCCTTCACGCCGGAGGACTTAGAACGCATCGAAGCGGAGATGCAGGCCATTGTCAAAGAAAACCTCCCGGTCAGCCGTGAAGAAGTGCCACGCGATGACGCCGTTCGCTTCTTCACCCAGATGGGCGAAGTCTACAAGGCTGAGATTATCGCCGGTATCCCGGAGAATGAATCCGTCTCGCTGTACCGGCAGGGCGAGTTTGTTGACCTGTGTCGCGGCCCACACGTCCCGTCAACTGGCAGCATCCCGGCCTTTAAACTCACCAGTGTGGCTGGCGCATATTGGCGGGGGGACGAAAAAAACGAGATGCTCCAACGCATCTACGGGACGGCCTTTGCAACGCCAAAGGAACTCCGCCAACACCTCTCCCTGCTTGAGGAAGCCAAACGCCGTGACCATCGTCGCGTGGGCAGGGAACTTGATCTGTTCAGCTTCAATCCCGTTGCACCGGGGAGCCCGTTTTTTCACCCCAAAGGGACCTTTATCTATAACGAGCTGATCTCCTATATGCGGGGGCTCTACCAACGCTATGGCTACCAGGAAGTGCTGACCCCGCAGATCTTTGATGTTGATCTCTGGCACCGTTCCGGCCACTACGAGAACTACAAGGAAAATATCTTTTTTACCGAGGTTGAGGGACGCGACTTTGGGGTCAAGCCCATGAATTGCCCTGGGCACACCTATATCTATGCGGCAAAAAAGCACTCCTACCGGGACCTGCCGCTCCGCTATGCGGACTTTGCCCGCCTGCACCGCTTCGAGCGTTCGGGCGTTTTGGCTGGTTTGACCCGAGTGCGCTCGTTCTCTCAGGATGATGCGCATATTTTTTGCACTCCGGAACAGGTCGAAAGTGAAGTCAGTGGCGTGCTGCGCATGATTAGTGAAGTGTACCAGACTTTTGGCTTTGAGGAGGTACATTTTTATCTCGCGACACGGCCAGAAAAACGACTGGGCGCCGATGCAACCTGGGAGCGAGCGGAAGCGGCCCTGGCTGGAGCCCTCGAAGCGAATAAGATTCCCTACGAGGTCAATGCCGCGGATGGCGCCTTTTATGGACCCAAAATTGACTTTATCGTCCTTGACGCCTTACGCCGTGAATGGCAACTCGCGACGATTCAGCTCGACTTTATGCTGCCCGAACGCTTTGACCTGAGCTATGTCACCGCCCACGGAGACGAAGCCCGCCCGGTGATGATCCATCGCGCGGTCCTCGGCTCCATCGAACGCTTTATGGGCGTTCTTATCGAACACTGTGGTGGGGATTTCCCCCTATGGCTAGCCCCAGTTCAGGTGAAGATTGTGACGGTTACAGATAATCAAGACGCGTATGCACGCCAGGTCGACGCCCAACTCAGACAGGCCGGAATTCGTTGCGAGTTGGACCTGCGGAATGAGAAGTTGGGCTATAAAATCCGAGAAGCGGAAATGCAGAAAATTCCGTACACCGTCGTCATTGGGGATAAAGAGGTGCAAGCCGGGACCGTGGCCCCACGGGTGCGCAAGCGAGAAAAAGTCGCCCCGCTGTCCGT
>WTHD01000078.1:0-10312 GCA_011523265.1 Candidatus Binatota bacterium | reverse complement strand
GGAGGTGCATCATAGCGAAAGAAACGGGAACGCGGATCAACCAGCAGATTCGTGCGCGGGAAGTCCGGGTCATCGACGCCAACGGGGAGCAGATTGGGATTCGGCCGTTGGGCGAGGCCTTCCGGACTGCGCTTGACCAAGAGCTTGACCTGGTTGAAATTGCGCCCAACTCCTCTCCGCCGGTCTGCCGTATCATGGATTACGGCAAGTTCCGCTATCTGCAGAAAAAGAAAGTGCAGGAGTCCAAGAAGCATCAGACCCAGGTGATGGTCAAAGAAGTCAAGCTTGGAGCGCGTACCAGTGAGCACGACGTTGACTTCAAAATTAACCATATCCGTCGCTTTATCGATAAAAAGCACCGGGTCAAGGTTTCTGTCTTTTTCCGAGGACGAGAGATCACCCACCCGGAAATTGGAAAAGAATTGCTCAACCGTGTCTATGAAAAAATCGAAGATGTCGCCTCCCTTGAGACTCCACAGCCTCGTATGGAGGGGCGAAACATGTCAATTCTTGTTGTGCCGAGGTAACTATGCCCAAAATTAAAACCCGCCGTGGGGCGGCAAAGCGGTTTAAGATTACAGGTAGCGGTAAGGTGCGTCGTCGCCACGCCTACCTGCGTCACATCCTGTCAACGAAAACCCGAAAACAGAAACGGAATCTCCGCCAGCCAACGCTCGTTTCAGCCTCCGAGGCCAAGGCGATCAAAAAATTGATTCCCTACTTATAGAAAGAGTACATGTGTCCTCCAATAGATATGAGATGCTGGACACGTTTACTCTTTGAGACGGAGAGGAGTAGTTCGTATGCCACGCGCAAAACGCGGCTTTAAGGCACGTCGGCGCAGAAAGCGGATTCTCAAGCTGGCCAAAGGATTTACCGGCGGCCGCCGCCAGTATCGTCAGGCGCGTGAAACCGTTGAGCGGGGTCTCGTCTACGCCTACCGCGACCGACGGAATAAAAAGCGTGAATTCAGGCGTTTATGGACGGTCCGGATCAATGCGGCCGCGCGATTGAACGGGCTGAGCTATAGCCGACTCATGTATGGTCTGTCTCAGGCTGGTGTCGAAATTGATCGAAAGATTTTAGCCGCTCTGGCCATGCAAGACCCACAGGCATTTGCCGCAGTCACAGACATGGCAAAGCAGCGTCTGGCAGCCTAAGAGGTCCTTCGCCTTTTGTAGATTGACCATTAAATGACGGGAAGGACACCGCTTGTGTCGTCCTTCCTGACTTTAACGGAGATGCAGGCCTTTCGACTCCAGGAAAGTGAGATACTCCTGCTGGAACGCTTCTATTTGCCCTCCAGTGAGGGTGCTGTCCTGAGATTCAATCCAGTAACGAAAGGTATAGCTGGCCGCTCCTTCCGCTAGCCCCTTCCCCTGATAGAGGGCCATAAACTCTCTCTTTTTCAGCAGAGCGTGAGAAAACTCGTCGAGCGTGCGGACCAACTCGGTAAAACCCGATTGGGCACTCGCCACGATAGAGAAGTCAAACCACGAGCCGGGATAGCGAGAGGCCGGGGCATAGCTGGTGGCCGGAAAAATTGGCCCCTCCAGCCTGTCGAAATCGAGCTCGAACCAGATCACCTGAGCGGCGGGGGCAATTTTCGCCAAGAGGGGCTCGGACAAAAAGCCAAGCTGGCCGACCCCCGTATCTTGGAGGGTGATGTCAACATACCCGCCGGGCGTGTGCCATGGCGCAGTCGTTGTCGTGGCCGGTGCAAACGCCAGTGCTCCCAGGCTGAGCTGTTCGGCGAGCGCCTCAAGAGCGCCTTTGATCTGGCGAAAATGCGCCTCCAGACTCCCCAGGCGTTCGTGTTGACAGCTTGCCCCAGCCAACACATTCTTCTCTAGACGGTCCTGTTCGCCAGCAGGCAAATAGATCCGTCCTAGCTCAAAGATGCGGAAATGATCTCGCAAGGGGGTGTTTTTTTTCACAACGGCAAAAAGATTGGGCAGCAGCGTGGTCTGGAGCCGGACATTATGCTCTGCGCTGGGATTGGCCATCTCCAGCGTCGCTTCAGGCTCGTAGCCGAGTGTCTTGAGCCAGGTTTCATCAAACCAGCTGTAGTTGTGGACCTCCGAGAACCCATGAGCCTGCGCGAGAATCCGCCGGGCTTTATGCTGGGTCCGCAGACGATCATTAAAGGTCACCCGCTCGACCGAGAAGTGTGGCATCTTTGGTTCGAGGTTGTCATAGCCCTGAATGCGTGTGACTTCTTCCAGAATATCAACGGGTAGGGAAATGTCTTTCTCGCTCCGAAACGCAGGGATGCCAACGGAGAGGGTGTTGTTCGTCATACTGGCTTCAAAACCGAGGGAGGTCAGTATGGACACAATCCTGTCCTGGGCAATCGGGTTGCCTACTCGTCGATCAAAGAAGTCGGTCGGGATATCGAGATATCGGGTCCGGTCCTTCAACGTTCCCTGAGCGGTGAACCGAGAGCGCACCTGAGGCTGTAGGCCGGATTCGAGCAGCAGGTGGAGAAAACGCTCGGTTGCAGTTTTCGTATTCGCGGGTGGCTGTTGCTTCTCAAAACGTTGACTGGCATCGGTATGGATACCGAGCCGGGTGGCGGTTCGGCGAATGCGCGCATCCTTAAAATTTGCACTCTCAAGCAGCAGGCTGGTGGTCGTCTCGCTGACCTCACTATTCAGTCCGCCCATAATGCCGGCGAGAGCAATTGGCTCGCGTTCATTCCAGATCATCAGGTCTTCCGGAACCATGTGCCGCTCTTGCCCATCAAGCGTCGTAAACTGGCCCGTTGTTCCAAACGGGGCGACGCGGACGGCCTGGAGGCGGCTGGCGTCGAAGGCGTGCATGGGCTGGCCGAGTTCAAGCATGATGTAATTGGTGAGATCGACCAGAATATTGAATGTGCGTTGTCCCAGAGCGTGCAGCCGGTATTGCAGCGTCAGGGGTGAGGGCAGGGCGGCTACCCCGGTCATCTCGATACAGCAATAACAGGGACAATTTTCGGGGTCGTCCAGGGTCAGTGGATAGGCGGGTAAGTCCTTGTACTGTGCCATATCGACCAGCCCGAGCGGGCGTAACGGGCGCTCAAAAATGGCAGCAACTTCACGCGCGATCCCGTAGTGACCCCACAGGTCAGGACGGTGGGTCAAGCTCTTATTGTCGATTTCAAGCAGGGTGTCCGAAGACGGCACAAAGTCGGCCAGAGCAGTCCCACTCTCAAGAGATACGGGAAGGTCAAGGATACCGAAATGTCCGCCGCCCATGCCCAACTCCTCGGATGAGCACAAAATCCCCTGACTCGTTTTCCCACCAACCTGCTTTTCTGTAATTGTCTGCCCCCCGGCAACCGTTACCCCAGCGGAGGCAAAAGCTGATTTCATTCCCTCCCGCACATTGGGCGCCCCACAGACCGTCGTAAACTGTTCCGTTCCACACTCAACGGAAACGAAGGTATACTGGTCGCCCAGCGGCTCGACCGAGACAACCTGACCAATACGGACTCCATCGAGGGAGCGAACCAGGGTTTCAATTCCCTCTACCTCAGCCGTCGCCATAGTGAGTCGGTGAGCGATCGTTTGTGGTGAGAGGTCTGAGAGATCGACATACTGGGCGATCCAGTCAAGGGAGATATGCATGGCTGACTCCTACAAAAGAGTGAACGTGTCCAGCATCTCATATGTATTGGAGGGCACGTTTACTCTTTTCAGACGGCTGCTGGAAACTGCTCGCAGAAGCGAAGATCGCCCGAGTTCAGAAGCCGAATATCTGGAATATTATATTTCATCATGGCCAGGCGGGTGAGGCCGAGGCCAAAGGCAAACCCGCTATAGCGGTCCGGGTCAACCTGACCGAATTCAAGGACCCGCGGATGCACGAGGCCGCACGGCAGCAATTCAATCCAACCGGATTTTTTGCAGGTTGAACAGCCCTTACCTGTACAGATCAGACATTGGATGTCGAGCTCAAAGCCGGGTTCGACAAAAGGGAAATAGCCGGGACGTAAGCGTACCGTGACCTCTCGGTGAAAGACCGCGGTCAGCACGGTGCGCATAACCGCAATGAGATTGGCAACGGAAATTTCTCGGTCTACCATCAAGCCTTCGAGTTGGTAGAAAGTATTCTCGTGGCTTGGATCAATGGCTTCATTACGAAAACAACGGCCCGGAAATACGGCCCGCACCGGTGCGCCATAGTACTCCAAGGCCCGGACCTGATTGGCTGAAGTATGCGTCCGGAGGAGCAAGCCATTCTTGAGCCAGTACGTATCCTGCATGTCGCGCGCAGGGTGGTCGCGGGGAATGTTCAGGCTCTCAAAATTATAAAAATCCGTCTCCACGTGGTAACCGTCGAGGATCATGAATCCCAGAGATTGAAAGATTTCTTCGAGTTCCAGTTGGACAAGAGAAATCGGGTGCAGGTGGCCGAGGTGGTTGTTGAGGCCCGGAAGCGTCATATCGATGCTCGGCGGGGCGAGGGCCGTACTGGTCTGGCGCGCCTGTGCGGCTGCGATCTGCTGCTCGGCAAAGCGTTTCAGTTCATTGAACTGTTGCCCAAAGCGTTTCCTTTCATCTACTGACATTGCTGAGAAATCAGCGTTTTTTCGCAGTAGGGTGATCGCTCCTTTCCGTCCGAGATAGCGAACGCGAACAGCTTCGATGTCTTGGTCTGTCGTCGCAGCGGTTAGGTCTTCACTCAACTGAGTACGGATCTCCTGCAAGGGGCATCCTCCTTCACGCTCTTTGTTCTTTATCCTAGCGTTGGGGCTGCTTTGCTGAAAGCCCTCCCGGTAAGCAAGGTATCAAGGAGCGTTCAAACTTGACTTCAAGACGCGGCTCCACTATGTTCGCAGCGTTGTTATTTATAATATTGTCGTGGTATTACACAATCTTGCACTTCTTATCCGCTACCTGGGGAGTAGCGCCTGCGCATGGTGAAATGGACTCCTGCCCGTGATATGAGTTGAAAGCTTCCTTGCCTCCTACTGCCGGAGGATGATGGTGAGGCCCGGTATGACAAAAGCAGACATTGTTGAGCATATTTACGAGAAGGTCGGCTTTTCGAAAAAAGAAGCGACCGATGTGGTTGAGTCGATCTTCGAAATCATCAAAGGCCATCTCGAAAAAGGAGAAA
Organism: Candidatus Binatota bacterium; assembly: GCA_011523265.1. Lineage (GTDB taxonomy): Bacteria > Desulfobacterota > Binatia > Bin18 > Bin18 > Bin18. The sequence goes on along the minus strand of WTHD01000078.1, from coordinate 5,206 downwards.
AGGTCAAAATCTCGAGCTTTGGGAATTTCGTCATTAACGAGAAACATCCGCGTAAAGGACGGAATCCACAGACCGGGGAAGAAATTATTATATCTGGCCGTCGTGTGTTGTCGTTTAAACCGAGTCCTGTCTTGAAAAAGGCCATTAACCCACTCCTCCAAGACTGAGCTTGTCGTGGACCAGCTTGAGCTCTCGAATAAGCTCTATTTCCGTATTGGCGAAGTCGCCAAGATTGTTGGGGTGAAGCCCTATGTGTTGCGGTATTGGGAGACCGAGTTTCCCATTCTCAAGCCTGGGAAAACTCCTTCGCGCCATCGATTATACCGCCGGCGCGATGTTGAAACCCTCCTTGATATCAAGCGGCTCTTATATGAAGAGGGATTCACGATTGCAGGGGCGAAAAAACGGTTAAAAGACGGTCAGCGATCATCGGCTGAGTCTCCTCCTTCTCAGGCCGACCCAGAAGTGTCTCTCCCTATTCGACCGGATCAGCAGCAACAAAAAATTCTGACAGCCATTCATAGGGATATTCTCTCTCTCCACAAGCTCTTGAGTGATGGAACTCGCTAGGTACAAGATGTAGTGGACTGAAGTTGACTTTCTCTTCTCCTGAGATGGATATATTTAGTAATAAAAGTCCTTTATTGACAACATCTTATATAGAACGTTATAATGTGTTACTGGAAATTATTTATGGTCTCCAAAGGGCCATATCCCTACGTCCTACTCGGGCTATGCGCAGGGGGTGAGGAGGGGTGGATGCAATCATACACGTGGGCGCGAGGCCTTATTGCCTGCCTTATTGCTGGTAGTTTTCTAATCGGGTTTCCGCAAAAAGCATTCGCCTTCAGCGGGAGCGAATACTTCCCTCAACCACCAGAACTGCCTGCTTTCAAATATTTTGAAGCGGCACTCTTACAAGATGCTCAGACCGGTCAAGTACTCTTTTCCCACAACAGTCAAAAAATATGGCCCCAAGCCTCTCTCACAAAGATGATGTTAGGGCTTATTGTCTTTGAAGACATTGAAAGAGGGCGGGTCAGCCTAGAGACCAGGATCACTATTAGCCGGCGGGCGAGTCGAACAAAAGGAAGAACGATTTCTCTGCGGGCTGGTCAAGCCTTTCGACTGGCAGAGCTGCTCCGGGCCGTCCTTGTCACCTCTGCAAACGATGCGGCTGTTGCCATTGCCGAGCACGTCTGCGGCTCTGTCAGCCAATGTGTACAGCGGATGAACGCACGCGCTCTGCAGTTAGGGATGGCACAGACGCGGTACCGCACGGTCAATGGTATGCCGACTAGAACCGACCGAGCGCCGGATAAGTCATCGGCTGACGATATCGCCCTGCTTACTCGGGCACTTTTACGTCATCACCATGTTTTAGCGTGGACTTCGCAGCCCTCTATGTCGTTCGGTCACCGTCGCAAGCGACTACCGAATACCAATCGACTGGTTGGACGCATCCATGGGGTTGATGGGCTCAAGACCGGCTTTACGAACAAAGCACGCTTTAATCTTGTCACTACAGCTCAACGGGACTCGCTTCGTCTGATTGCTGTCGTCTTTGGCGGAAAAACCAGCAGGATGCGCTTCCGTGTTGCAAAGGACTTGCTTGAGTGGGGGTTTGCCAACTTTGCGCGCCTTCCACTGATCGAAGGTGGGTCTCTTCTGTGGGTGGAGGTTCGGGTTGAGAACGGCAACCTGTCCGCCTTTCATCCCATTGCCGCAGCAACAGCGGCGCCTTTGGTCCCCAAAGGCGATGTTGGTGCTGTTTCCATTGCCCTCCAACTGCCCTCCCAGGTAGCAGCTCCGGTTCTTCGTCACCAAGTCCTTGGTGAGATCGTTGTCCGTCGTGGGAAACAGACTTTGGCAACTATCCCGGCGGTCAGTCCGGGTGATATACCCCAGGCCCGCTGGGCACATGCCCGTCGATGACAGTCTAGGCCCATCCGCGCTTGCATTTCGAGGAAAGATGCTTAAGTTGCCTTTGCGCGACAATACATATCGGCCACGAGGTGCATGAAAGGAGATCAGTGGTATGGCGAGTAAGGTAGTCCATTTACATGAGGAGTCTCGGGACGGGATTCTTAAAGGTGTAAATATCATAGCGGACGCAACCCAGGTGACCCTCGGCCCGCGAGGACGCAATGTCCTCTTAGAGAAAAGCTTTGGCGCTCCGGTTGTCACAAAAGACGGTGTGACGGTCGTCAAAGAAATTGAACTCGAGGACAAATTCGAAAACATGGGAGCCAAGATGATCCGTGAGGCCGCAACGAAAACCTCGGACGCGGCTGGAGACGGGACAACCACAGCAACCATCCTGTCCCGCGCTATCCTGACTGAAGGGCTGCGGCTCCAAGCGGCCGGGTTTGACCCCATGTCCCTCAAGCGGGGTATCGATGCCGCGGTCGGAAAAGTGGTCGAGGGTGTACAAGGACAAAGCCGTAAGGTCCGAGGAAAGGAGCAAGTCGCTCAGGTCGGAACGATTGCGGCCAACGGTGATGCCCAAATAGGAGACAAGCTGGCCGAGGCCATGGAGCGAGTGGGCCAGGAAGGGGTGATTACCATTGAGGAGGGCAAGGGATTAGAAACCGTGCTGGACGTTGTGGAGGGGATGCAGTTCGACCGCGGTTTTCTCTCCCCGTATTTTGTGACCGATCCAGAGCGGATGGTTGCCGAGATTGAGCAGCCCTATATTCTTCTCCATGAGAAAAAAATCTCGAATATGCAAGAACTCGTCCCTCTGCTGGAGAGAATTGCGCAGAGCGGCAGACCGCTGGTGATTATTGCTGAAGACGTTGACGGGGAAGCGTTGGCGGCCCTGGTCGTGAACAAGATCCGAGGAACCCTGAACTGCACTGCGGTGAAAGCCCCAGGATTCGGAGACCGGCGCAAAGCCATGCTGGAGGATATAGCCATTCTGACTGGCGGACGGGTGGTTGCCGAAGAGCTTGGCATGAAGCTCGAAAATCTTGATCCGACAGACTTGGGGACCTGCCAGCGCGTGATTATGGATAAGGATAACACCACCCTTGTGGATGGCGCAGGTAAGAAAAAAGACATCGCCGGTCGGGCGGATCAGATTCGTGCCCAGATTGCAGAAACCACCTCAGACTATGATCGGGAAAAGCTCCAGGAGCGCCTGGCCAAGCTTGCCGGCGGGGTGGCCGTGATTCAGGTCGGAGCCGCCACTGAAGTCGAGATGAAAGAACGCAAGGCCCGGGTGGACGACGCCCTGCATGCCACCAAGTCGGCGGCGGAAGAAGGGATCGTTCCCGGCGGGGGTGTCGCGCTGATTCGGGCGCAATCCAATCTGGACGAACTTGAATTCAACGATGACCGGGATGCGGGCGTGAGTATCGTGCGCAGAGCGATCGAAGAGCCGATTCGACAAATCGTGAGCAATGCCGGCCTGGACGCTCCGGTAGTGGTCAGCCGGATCAAAGGGCAGCGCGGTGATGCGGGTTTTAACGCGGCATCGGGCGAGTATGAGAACTTGTTCAAAGCCGGTGTGATTGATTCCGCAAAGGTTGTCCGGGTCGCCCTCCAAAATGCGGCGAGTGTGTCCGGCTTGATGTTGACTACAGAAGCGGCGGTGGCCGAGAAGCCCGAAAAGCCCCAAGCCGCCGACATGGATGGCCATAGCCACGACGACGACTTTGATGACTACTAAGCTGGAATGCGGTGGGGGGATGTGCTCTCCCGCCTGCTGAAAATGTCGATACCACGGGGGCCTCACGGCCCCCTTTTTTATATCTTTTTTGCTCCGTGCCGTCCTTGGTCGGGATAGTATTTCCTACCGGAATCTATTACGAACGAGCGTATGATTGATTTCTCTCCACCTGCGAATGTTGAGCAAACGGTTCGCGATATCCACCGCTTTATTGAAAACGATATTGCTCCCATCGAGCACAGTCTGGCCGACCATCTTACCAACGAGCACCTCTACCTCCGCGAAGACGGACGGCTCGCTCCCGAAGTGCTCGCCGCCCAGCAGACGATTCGTAAACGGTCCGCAGAGCGGGGACTGTATGCGCTGCATATGCCTCAAGAAGTCGGCGGCGGCGGGTTTAGTCTGACGGATATGTTTTTTGTGCATGAGGCCGTCTATCAGCACGGCATCGGGGTTGCGCAGTGGATGTTGTCCTGGACAGAAGGACCCAATCACATGCTGATGTTTCTGACTGAGGAGCAGCAGCAGAAATACCTGTTGCCTCTGGTCCGAGGTGAAACAACCGGCGCCTATGCCATCACCGAATACCGAGGCGGCTCTGACGTGCTCGGCATGGAGACTCGGGCCGAAAAACACGGCGACAGTTGGGTCGTGAATGGTACCAAGGCCTATATTACCAATGCGCAGTATGCCGACCTGATCTTTGTCTGTGCGCTGCACGATCCGAGCAAAGGGGGAGCCGGAGCAACGGCCTTTATCGTTGAACGAGACAACCCTGGGCTGACCAGCGGCCGGACGTATCGGACCATTATGGATGACGGCATGACCGGTGAACTCCAATTCGAGAACTGCCAGCTCTCAGCGGACCATATGTGGGGGGAGGAAGGCCAGGGCTTTTACCTCAGCATGGGAATGATTAACTGGATTCGCGTCCGGCGTGGGGGCATGTGTACCGGCCTGGGACAATATCTGCTCGACCGTTGTAGCGACTATATCAAGAACCGGCGCGCGTTTGGGGGGCCACTGAGTCGGTTTCAGGCCTTACAGTGGATGGTGGTCGATTCCTACTTAGACGTCCAAGCCATGCGGAGCCTGTCGCTCCAAAGCCTGTGGCAGGCCGACCAGGGGAATTTGTGGGCGCTCAAGGTCGATCCACACCTCATCAAAACGGTGTGTGCGCTCAAAGTCTTCTGCGACGAAGCGCTGTATCGTGTAGCCGATAGAGCCGTCCAACTGCACGGGGCGCATGGACTGATGAAAGAGTCCGGCATCGAAAAAATATTCCGTATTGCGCGTAATCTGCGCATTCCCGGTGGCACGGATGAAATTCAGCGCGTGAACATCGCCAAGGCGTTAGGGCTGTAACCGTCCTGCGCCATGTTCCCTCGCATCCTGGCGTTGGCGTACACTCTCTTGACCCAGTGTCACCCGCCCCGGATACTGCGGTTCAATGCGTGCCATTGACCCGGTGAAGCTCTCATCCGATATCGTGCCGGCCGACCAGTCGCAATTCTTTTACGGCTGGGTGATTGT
>WTHD01000465.1 GCA_011523265.1 Candidatus Binatota bacterium | reverse complement strand
GCCGTGCGCACGGCAGGTGCGTCAAGCGCATCGGCAAGGGCGGTGAGGGCGGTCGCCGGGTCGATTGTAGCGCTGCATAACTGGATGAGCTGCGCATCCTCTGCGCACAAACTGCTGCGGGTGTTCGGATAGCCGAAAAACGCGACCGGTTCGTGTGCGCCGGCCAGGATAACGTTTTTATACGGCTCCAGGAGCTGGCTGGCCGGTTCCGGCGCGTAGGGGACTTTGTCCGGGGAGATCAAGCCGATGCCGCGGTCCTGAATGGGCGGAAAGGTCGGCGTCAGCACCCGGCAGCCGGTCGCCCGTTCGATCCGGTCGGCGGCTTGCAGCCCCGCGCTACGCAGCGCACTGCCGCTCAGCACCAGCGCGGCCTGGCCCGCACGGAGCGCCCGGGCCGCGCGCTCGGTCTCGTCCGCATCCGGCGGCGCGGGCGCGGCAATCTCCGGTTGGACGGGTGGGGTATTTACATTTGCCCATTGGATATCGCCCGGCAGAATCAGGGTGGTCGGGCCGGTTGGCAACTGGGCCGCACGGGCAATGACCTCGGCCATGTCCTGTCCGACCGTGTCCGGGCTTTTTGCGGTCAGGACGAATTGAGACATGGGCTGGGCCAGGGTTTCAATGTCCGCGGTCAGCGGCGCGTTGGCAGCAATATGCCAGGTGGCATGTTCGCCCACGATGGACACCACGGGCGAGTGGGCTTTACGGGCGTTATGCAAATTGGCCTGTCCGTTGGCCAGCCCCGGACCCAGATGGAGCAAGGCCAAGGCCGGGCGGCCGGTGACCCGCGCATAGCCGTCGGCCGCGCCGGTACACACCCCTTCAAAAACCGCCAGCACCGGCTTGACGCCCGGACAGCGGTCAAGAGCCTGCACCAGGTATAATTCGGTCGTACCCGGATTGGCAAAACATACATCAATACCGGCCGCGGCCGCGGTCTGAATGGCTACTTCCGCACCAGTCAGGGGCTGTGAGTGTGGTTGTGTTTCCATGGGTTTGTCTACATCTCGCTTTCTGTGTTGGATCGTCCGAGTCATACCACCTAGGGGGACGGGCTTCCAGCCCGCACGGTCGCGGCCCGAGCATTGCTTTCTGTGTCCCAGGGCGTAGGATGCGGCCATGGCAACTGCTCCACAACCCGACCGTACGGAGCTGAAACTCGTGCGGCGGGGGGATGCGCAACGTATCGCCCGCATGTCGCGCGATCTGGTTGAGCACGGCTTGCCGTGGACGTGGACCGCCCAGCGGGTGACCACGCATATTCGCGGGCGTGACAGCAATGTCCTCGGCGCCTGGTATGAAGAGCGACTGGTCGGCTTTGCCATTATGCAGTTTTACGCCGAACGGGCTCATCTGAACCTGCTTGCGGTCCAGCCGGCTGTCCGCCGGTTGGGGATAGGGCAGCGTTTGGTCGAGTGGCAGGAGCAGGTGGCTCGTGCCGGAGGCATCCCGGTCGTCAACCTAGAGGTGCGCGCCAATAATCCCGGTGCTCAGGCGTTCTACCGCCGGCTCGGCTACCGTCAGGGTGAACACCTGCCGGGCTATTACCAGGGTCGCGAGGCGGCCATCCGCATGAACCACGATTTATGGCAGGAGTCTGCGAGCGGTTAGAGGAGGGTGTCACGTTCGTTAGAAATTCATGCGTTGGTTACGACTCACCGGATACCGACATATATTTGTATAAGCGAAGATGTTTGCTCACATCAGATAAGGGAGCATCTGTTTCGATAAAATTGCCCACTGAAACTCCTATGTATGTACCCCACAGGCTCATTAAAGCGTTTAACATCTCATTGCTATTTGGAACACTCTTAAACCTCTGGCCTTGGGACAAAGTATATATGGCTGAACCGTCATCCCTTCTGTGATGTGTCATATATAAAACCGCATCAATGCCTCGGAAACGTTCTTGATGTTGTTGCCAGAGGATATTTTGAAGGCATTGATAAATGGTATTGGGTTCATACGCCTGGATGTCTTCGTTAATGAGAATAACCATCCGTAACCGCTTATGCTCAGGTGCTGGGCTTCCTTCGAACTGTCGCAACTGCTCGCTTGCTTTCTTAAGCGCCGTCTGTAGGCGGTTTCTAAAGATATCCCACAATTCACGTTGAAAGGCTGCGCGTTTACTCTCATCGGGTAATTCTTGCGCCAACATTTCAGCATCTACTCGGCAGTTCCCATAGACGATAAAGCCCCATTTCTTTAATACAGAAAGAAATTTTTCTTTTTCTTGACTCTTCATTAAGGTCTTGATTTCAATAATAAGCCGACCCTCGAAAAGCATATAATCAGGATGAGTAGGAGCGTTGTCCTTACTATATTCAGGCAGAGAATCAATACCGACGCAGCCTGGGATCTGATTCAAAAAGTTTTCAAAAGACTGTGTGATATTAACAAACTTTTTCATACCATTGTCCGTTTTACGAACCGCTGGATCTATTACTCCCCCGACAGTTTCTCCAGCAATTCTTCTTCGCTCAGAATAGGGACCCCCAGCTTCTCGGCCTTGTCGCGTTTTGAGCCGGGGTCGGTGCCGGCCACGACATAGTTCGTCTTTTTTGAGACGCTGGACGTGACCTTTGCGCCAAGGGCTTCGAGGCGCTGTTTTGCCTCCGGTCGGGTCAGGCTGGCCAGGGTACCGGTCAGGACAAAGGTCTGTCCGTGCAGGCTGCCGGCCGGCTTGGCCTCAACCTGAGGGAAATGCACCCCGGCGTCGAGCAATTTCTTGACAACGGCTCGGTTGCGTTCCTGCCCAAAAAAAGCGGCCAGACTCCGGGCGACCTCCGGCCCGATATCAGGCACATCCTGGAGGGCCTCCTCCCCGGCCTGCACGATGCGCTCTAAATCACCGAAATGCTCGGCCAACTGGCGGGCCGTAGCCTCGCCCACATGGCGGATACCCAGCGCGGCGAGAAAACGGGGCAGGCTGGTGGTCTTGCTGCGCTCAAGAGCATCGGTCAGATTATGGGCGGATTTTTCCCCCAGCCGGTCAAGCCCGGCAAGCTGTTCAGCGGTCAGCAAGTAAAGGTCGCCGGGGTCTCGGACGAGGTCCTTGTCCACCAACTGGTCTATGATTTTTTCCCCCAGCCCGTCGATGTCCATGGAGCCGCGGGCGGCAAAGAATTTGAGGCTTTCCTTGAGTTGGGCCGGACAGGCCAAGCCGGTACAGCGATACGCGGCCTCACCTTCCTCGCGCACAACCTGCGCGCCGCACACCGGGCAGACGGTCGGCATCGCAAAGCGCCGTTCCTGGCCGGTACGCTTCTCCGGGATGGTTTTCACCACATAGGGGATGACATCGCCGGCCCGCTCGACAATAACGGTGTCACCAATACGGATGTCTTTGCGCCGGATTTCATCCATATTGTGCAGGGAGGCGCTCTTGACGGTCACACCGCCGATATGGACCGGCGCCAGCTCGGCCACCGGGGTCAGCGTGCCGATCCGGCCGACTTGCGGAACGATATTCAGGATGGTGGTCGTTGCCTGGATGGCCGGGAATTTATACGCCGTGGCCCAGCGGGGCGAGCGTGAAATCTGGCCGAGTTGGGCTTGCAGGGCAAAGCTGTTCACCTTAACCACCACCCCGTCAATGTCGTAATCCAGGCTGTCGCGCCGCGTTTCCAGGTCGTCACAGACCGCGAAGACCTCCTCGACGGTCGGGCATACGCGACCCAGCGGAACCGCTTTGATGCCCCAGCCGGTGAGCGCGTGGCGCAGATCCCAATAGGACGCAAACGTGTCGCCCTCGATCTGTCCGACTCCATAGCAAAAGAAATCGAGCGGCCGCCCGGCCGTGATAGACGAGTCGAGCTGCTTGAGCGAACCGGCGGTGGCATTGCGCGGATTGGCGAAGAGGGGCTCGCCGGCTTTTGCCCGAGCGTCGTTGAGGCGGCGG
>WTHD01000189.1 GCA_011523265.1 Candidatus Binatota bacterium | reverse complement strand
GGGCGGCGGGCGGGCCCTGGGGCCGGCCGGGCTTGCTATGGCGTCTGCGCGTCTGTCGAAGTCGATGTTCGGTGTTGGACTGTGCAGGGTGCATGGGAGGCCTTGTTATCCGGACGCGCCGCGGCCGCGTGCAGGCCTGCGCTCAGGCCCGCGCCCGCGCAGGGAATGGGAGGGGATTAGGGACAAGATGTCGGGGCCGGGTCCGGCTGCAGGGGACGGGGCATACGGACCAGGACAGGGGTACGGCGTTCAGCTGGTGTCGACGGGAGGCGTCTGCGTGACTGGCGCCAGCGGCGGCGGTTTCGATGATGTCGGTGATGGACCTGGCTTTGTTGGCCGGCGGTGCGGCCTTCGGCGTGGGGGCCGGGAGTGTATGCCGCTACTCGTATGGGGGCCTCTTGCCGGGAGCATGGCGGCTCTGCCTTCGAGATGGACGTGGCTCGGGGTTGGGACAGGCCAGCGCTGCCTCCGCGTCTGCTGGCATGGCCAGGCTTTCTTGTGCTTGGCCGCACCTCTGAGTCGGTGGAGGATGGTCTGCGGGTTGCGCGTTTGGATCGGATCCGGGGGATTGGCTACATCGAGTCATGTGTCGGCGGGATTCTGAATTTTTTTAAGAGCCAATTTTGCGGCGGCGGTCTCCAAAACAAAAGGGTTCTCTCGGCGTGAGGGCCTGCGAGGCTGCCGTTTCAGGGCCTTAGGGGTACTCCGCACCTGATCGGGCTACTGAGCGCCTCTGAACAGTACTAAGCCGACTGCCAGGTCGGCAGTGATACCAGGAACGGGTGGTTAAGGGCCAATCTCTATCGGGTACGGCGCTCTTCATGTTAGCGGACCAAATGTCATTCCCGTCTCCATCTACTCATTGCCATTTCTTATTTCGTTCCTTCCCCTGAATGTCATACTGATACAAAATTTAATACAATGCATTTATTAATATTTTTTCATAATGAATATATATACAAAAGTGCTGATGCGCGTGCGCACGGCCCTAAGCGCGACGAGCCGACCGGCAATTCGATTGCCTCATTCGAAAGAGCGGTTGTGTCTATCAAGAAGGCAAGGGGGAGAGACGCAACAGCCAAGTTCTCAGCCGTAGCCCAGAGTTTCCACAAAGATGAAAGACGAGATCTGTTGGCGGTGTAGGTGAAACTAAGTCCTTTCGACTTGATCACAGGACATATAATCCGTGGTACATTTGTGTGTTTGTCGTTGGGATTTCAAGTAAATTACTTTCGGTGGTTGACAGTCGGCAGCGATACTTGATCGTACAAATCTGTGTGAATTGACAGAAAGGCAACAGCACCAGCTGTGAAACACGACGCGTTTTTCCGCCGCCACCCGGTGTTCAGGGGCGAGGAGTTGGCTGCTCATCTCACGGCCGGCAGCCGGGTCGGGAAACGGATGCAGGAATCGCTGCTTGCATACCATACCAGGACCGGGCGCTTGGTTCGTATCCGACGCGGGCTGTTCGCCGTAATCCCGCCGGGTGCCGACGGCGATACCTATCCCATAGATCCTTACCTGGTGACGTCCAGACTGACGGCGGACTCGGTGCTGTCCCACCACACAGCGCTGGAGTTTCACGGGCGCGCCTACTCGCTCTGGCATCGGTTCACATATCTGGCGGCGCGTCCGCTGGACACGTTTACGTTCCGATCCCAAGTCTTCCGGGGAACCAAGTTCCCGGAGACGCTTGTGCGTTCGGGCGTGGAGAGTTTCGGCGTGTCGACGGCGGAGCGTGCCGGTATGTCATTGAAGGTCACGAGTCTTGAACGCACTTTCGTGGATGTTCTGGATCGCCCGCTGTTCTCTGGAGGATGGGAGGAGGTGTGGCGCTCTCTGGAGTCGGTTGAGTTTCTCGATCTTGACAAAACCGTGGAGTACGTCCTTCTGCTCGCGAATGCGACCACAGCCGCGAAAGTGGGGTTTTACCTGGAGAAGCATCGCGAAGCACTGATGGCCGAGGAGCGCCACCTCACGGAGTTGCGAGAGAAGCGTCCCCGTCAGCCCCACTACGTCGACCGGAGAAGAAGAGGGAGCGGAACTTTTGTGACCGCATGGAACCTGATTGTCCCAACAGAGGTAGTCGAACGGTCCTGGGAGGAGATACGATGAGGGTCTCCGTCTCCCCCAAACCGGTCCGATCTCCAAAGCGTTTGACGATCCATTACGGTCTTGATAGCATGAAAGCTTACCACTCGAGGAGACTCAGCGGACTGCCGGCCCCCGGGCCTGGGCCAGGAAAGGAGGCAACCATGGGCCGTTCCAACCACTTTCTTAAGTCTGCGCTTGATTCAGACGCGGATCCGCCGGCCGCCGTACTCAACGGCAGCCACCCCTACACAGCCATTATCGAAGCTGCCGGTTACGACCTTCACGGCTTGGCCCGTCTTTTCCCTCCCATGAAACCGGACGAATACGAAGGTCTCAAAACATCACTTGCCCAGGACGGCCAACAACAGCCGATCATGCGGTTTGACGAGCTCGTCCTCGATGGTGTCCACCGCTTGGCCGCCTGTATAGAGTTGGAGCTCGAGCCCAAGTTCGAGACCTTCCCTGGCGCCGGCAGGGAGCTGCGCGCCTTTGTTCTCGCACAGAACCTGCACCGCCGCCATCTCAGCGTCGCTCAGCGCGCCCTGATCGCGGCTGAAATGGCAGCCGGTCAGCACGGCGGCGACCGCGGCGGCCAGGCCCAAGCCGAAGCGCCCCCCACGCAGCGCGAAGCCGCCGCCGCGTTGAATGTCAGTGAGCGCAGCGTGCGCCAGGCGCGCAAGATCCAGGCCCGGGCCGACCCCGAGGTCGTCGACGCGATGCGAGCCGGCGACATCTCGCTGAACGCCGCCGTCAAGACGATCGGCAAACCGAAACCCCGAACCGTGCGCGCAACTGCGGAGGTTGAGGATGGGAACCCGCTGACGGCCGATCAGCCTGAACTCGATCCATCCGCTGGCAACTGTGCGCAATGCGGCCAACGCACCGATGCCGCTCTTCTCGATAAAGGTGTATGTCCCGAGTGCCGCACCGCTGCCGAAGCTCCGGACACCACGCCACAGCACGGGGCGTTGCAAGACCTTTCGGGCGCCCAAACAGAGGCTCCGCAGCGCCGGCGTCAGAACGGCCCATACACCGTGCTGCAACCATCCGAGATTCCCTGGAATGAGTTTTTCAAGAGAGTGGGCGCCGAAGTTCTTGAGGCCTCGCGCAGGCTGAGCCACGCACTGACCTCAATTCCGCCCGCTCAGATGGACGCCGCCATCGATGAATGGTGGGAAGAATTGCCTGCAGATGAACGGTCTGCCAACCGCAAGGCCAAAGAGGCGTGGATCAGTTTCGCTCGCGAGCTGCGCGCTTACAACAACGGCACAAGCAAAAGGCAGGCTTGACAGGACCTTCTCCGAGCAAGCGGCAAATTTGCCGCTTGCCCTGCTCCCAAGAAGCGATCTCCGCCCGCCCACCGCACCCTCCATCCCGGGCCTTGGCGCGCTCCGTATCCGAACGCCAGCGTCCCTCAGCAGAGAAGAGAAATTGCCTCAGACTGCAAGGCGTTGCGGTACTTGAATCCCCGAGGGAAGCTCATATAACGCCTTTCAGCGCTTGCGAAGTAGGCCGAGAGTTTCTCGGTACAGGCACGCTCGGAATATTGTTATGAATTCTGCCCATCAAACCGGCCGGCCGAGTTGCGCCGACCTTCACTGAAGCAGGCTCCAGGAGGAGAAAATGTGTAAGCGTCTGATTCTGAGTAGATTGACTGCCGTACTGGCGGCCGCCGCCTTTCTTGTGTCCGGCTGCTATCACCATTTGCCGTTTCATCCAAAGGTGGATGGTTCGCTCATCATGACGTGCCGGCAGGTTTCCAAGGCGGACCGTGCGGGCTACACGGTGGCGATGGTGGAGAGCGCGATGCGG
>WTHD01000492.1 GCA_011523265.1 Candidatus Binatota bacterium | reverse complement strand
CCCCTAGCCCCTAACCCCCACAACAAGGAGGAGTCATGTCGTACGATCTCGTTATCAAAAACGGAACCGTGGTGGATGGAACCGGCGCACAACGCTACCGGGCCGATATCGCGGTGGCCAACGGAAAGATTGCGGAAATCGGTAAAGTCTCGGACGGAGCCAAGAAGGTTGTGGATGCCTCCGACCTGATCGTGGCACCCGGCTTTGTTGATCCGCATACCCATTATGACGCCCAGATTTGCTGGGACCCGCTGATCACGTCCTCTTCCTGGCATGGGGTCACGAGTCTGGTGATGGGCAATTGTGGAGTCGGCCTGGCCCCGTGCAAACCCGAGGTGCATGAAATCGCGGCCTGGGATTTAGTCAACGTGGAAGCCATCCCGTTTGACGTGCTGGGCAAAGGCGTAACCTGGGACTGGGTCACCTTCCCCGAATATATGAATGCGGCCGAAAAGCGCGGGAGCGGCATTAACATCGGCTTTATGGCCGCGCTGACTCCGTTCCGCCACTTTGTGATGGGTGAAGAGTCAATGGAGCGGGGCGCGACACCCGAGGAAATCGCACAGATCAAGGCCCTGATTAAAGAGGCGGTTGCCGCCGGAGCCTTTGGCTTTTCGACCACGAATGTTGCCCAGCATATTGGCTATAAAGGCCGTCCGATTGCCTGCCGTAATGCCAGTTGGGACGAGCTCAAGGCCTACTGCAACGCGCTCAAGGAACTCGGCAAGGGCAGTATCGAACTCGCCCTGACCAATAATGTTTCCATTGTTGACGAAACCGAGCACGCCTTATTGGACATGCTCCTGACCGAAAGCGGCCGCAAGGTTACCTGGCTGGCGCTGCTGAACCGGGACGATCAGCCGGACGCGGCCATGAATACCCTGCGCACGATTGAGCCGCTGTTCGAGAAGGGCGCCATTCCGCAGGTGACCTGCCGGCCGCTTATTATTCAGATCGACCTGCGCAAACCGTTCATCTTCGCCAACCTGCCGTGTTGGAAGCCGGCCTTCGATCAGCCGATTGAGAAGCAGAAGGCGTTCTACAGAGATGAATCCTTCCGGGCGGCATTCCGCAAAGAGATGGAGTCGCCCAAGGTATTCTCGGGCAAATGGGAACGCGCCATCATCCATGAGGTGGGTAATCCCGCCATGCAGTCCCTGATTGGTAAGAGCGTGGCCGAAATCGCCAAAGCGCGCGGCAAGGATGGACTCGATACCTTCCTGGACCTGTGCATCGAAGACGACCTGCAACTCCAGTACACCTATGAGCTGTTCAACGCCGACGAAGACCGCATCCCTGAACTGATTACGCACGATCAGGTCATGGTCGGCCTGTCAGACGGTGGAGCCCATGTGGACATGCTGTGTGACGCCGGCTACTGCACCTATCTGCTCGGCACCTGGGTGCGGGACCGGCAGGCCATGACGCTTGAGCACGCGGTGAGGCGGATTACCTCCGAGCCGGCCGCGTTCTACGGGATGACCACCCGGGGCAAGATCGAAAAAGGCATGGCGGCCGATTTTGCGATCTTTGACTACCATACGGTTGGCTCCGCCCGCCGCGGCGAAATGCGGGCCGACCTGCCCGGTGGCGGGCGGCGCTTGGTCATGCCGGCCCAGGGCGTGCAGTACACGATCGTGAACGGAGAAGTGCTGTTCGACGATGGCAAACATACGGGTGCCATGCCGGGCCAGGTGCTGCGTTCGGGTCAGGTCTAGTCTCTTCCTAACTCCCTCTCCCCTTGGGGGAGGGGGAGGTCCGCCACGAGTGCGCCCGGCCACCCACCAAATGAACCCCTTGCGTTGTCGGATTACACTGCGTTAATCCGACCTACAGTGATGTCGTCAGAACTCTAAACTAAAGGAGGGGAACATGCTGACTCGTTTATTTCACGTCAACGTCTGTGTCCGCGATATGGAGCGGTCCATTGGGTTTTATGAGAAGCTCGGGTTTAACAAGGTCAACGACTTTACGCTTGAAGACCCGACCGTCGGTGAGGCACTCGGCCTCGACGCCCGGAAGCTGCGTGGCGTGTTCATGCGTCTCGGAGACGATGAGAACGCTCCGGTTCTGGACCTGGTCCAGTTTATCGATCCGCCCCCACAGGGCGAGCCATACCCGTCGCTCAATAACATCGGGATTTGTCGTATTGCCTTCGACGTGGACGATATCGACAAGACCTATGCCGACCTCCAGGAAATGCAGGTTGAATTCTTAGCCCCCCTCAAAAAAATCGACGGACCTGGAGGCGCGGAGATTGGGGTCGTCTGCTTTAAGGACCCGGACGGAACCATTCTTGAGTTGATCAGCGGGATGTAGTCCGGTCGGAGAGAAGGGAGCGCGTGTGGATCAACCGCCTCGTGACCATATAGACCCGGACAAACTCAAAGCCGGCGGTCAAAAAGTCTTTGGCCTGCTGAGCGGTGCCTTAATCTCGGCCATGATTCACCTGGGCGACCAACTCGGGCTGTACCGGGCCTTGCACGGCGCCGGGCCGGTGACGAGCGAGGAGCTGGCCAACAAAACAGGCTTGAGTGAGCGCTGGGTGCGGGAGTGGTTGAGAGGGCAGGCCGCGTCCCAGTTGCTTGAGTATGCGGGGGAGGATCGCTTTTCCCTCTCGCCTGAAATGGCCATGATTCTTGCGGACGAGGACAGTCCCAAGTTTGCCGCCGGTATTTTCAGCGATTTTCCGCAACGCATGGCCGTATTGGAGAAACTGCCCGAGGCCTTTCGTACCGGCCTGGGTCTCCCCTACGACGCGCGTGGACCGGAAGGCGCACGGGGCATCGAGCGGGTCTTTGCCCCGTGGTACCGGCACGCGCTGATCCCCATTGTGCTGCCCGCCCTGGACGGGGTCGAGTCCAGACTGCAAGTCGGCGCAAAGGTGGCGGACGTGGGCTGCGGCGCCGGGATTGCGCTGGTTCAAATGGCTGCGGCCTTTCCGCAGGCCGACTTTCACGGCTATGACATATCGGAGCACGCGCTGGCCCGCGCCAATGCCAACAAGGCTGAGGCCGGGCTGACCAACCTCCGGTTTCATCACGCGGCCCAGGACGGGCTGCCGGCCGATGCGAGCTTTGACTTCATCACCACGTTTGACTGCATCCACGATATGACCCGTCCGGCGGAAGCCATTCGGGCTATCCGGTCGGCGCTCAAGCCGGATGGAACCTGGCTGATCGCCGATATTAAGAGCGCCCCGACATTTGAGGAAAATCTGAAGAACCCCATGACCGGTTTGATGTATGCCTTCTCGGTGATGGGCTGCATGTCCTCGGCCCTATCCGAGCCGGACGGCGCCGGCCTGGGTACCCTGGGCTTTAACGAACAGGTGGCGCGGAGCATGACGCGCGACGCCGGGTTCACCCGTTTCACCCGCCACGACTTTGACAATCCGTTCAACGCCTATTATGAAGTGCGGCCCTGACGAGAAAACCCTCTCCCCGCGGGAGAAGGCATAAACATGAGGAGAAACGTATGGAAAAGGAATTCCTGAATCCCGCCGGTCTGCCCGTTTTGCCGGGCTTCTCCCAGGTGGTGACCGCAACCGAGGGAAAAATTGTTTTCATCTCGGGCCAGGTCGCCCTGGACGCGAACAACGAGGTGGTGGGCAAGGGCGACCTGCGCGCCCAGGTCGTCCAGACCTTTGAAAACCTCAAAGGAGCGCTGGCCGCGGTTGGGGCCACGTTTGACGACCTACTGAAGACCAATACGTATATTGTGAATTATACGCCTGACATGATCGGCGTGGTCCGTGAGGTTCGCAGCCAGTATCTACCCCAGGAAAAAGCACCGGCCAGCACCCTCATCGGCGTTCAGGCGCTGGTGTTTGAAGACCTGCTCATTGAGATTGAGGCCTTTGCTCTGCTCAAGGCTTGAGGCCGGCGCGTAGGTGCTTCTCCTTCCTCTGAGCCCTGCATAACCCGGCATGTCTACTCCCGCCAGCCTTCGCGTTGCCTTTGACATTGGCGGAACCTTCACCGATGTCGTCATAGCCGGTGCCGCCGGCCAACTCCTGACCTATAAAATTTTGACCCTGCCCGATTCTGTTGGCGCAGACGTTGGACGCTGTATTGCCGATGCCGAGCGCCAGCACCCGGAGAGTTCCATTGCGAGCCTCGTCCACGGTACGACCATCGCTTCCAACGCGGTCCTGGAAGAACAGGGCGCCCGAACCGGTCTGATTACCACTAAAGGCTTTCGGGACGAATTGGAAATCCGCCGCCTGGGACGTCCGAGCGTCTACAACGTTTTTTGGCAGCGTACGCCGCCCTTGATCCCGCGTCGTCGCCGACTTGAAGTCAGCGAACGCATGACCGTTCAGGGCGAGGTCGAGACGCCGCTCAACGACGAAGAGGTGCGTCAGGCCATACTCAGCCTCAAACGCCAGGGTGTCGAAGCCATTGCCGTGGCGTTTCTGCATTCCTACGTCAATCCCAACCATGAGCAACAGACCGTGGCTCTTATCCGCGAGATATTCCCGGAAGTCATGGTTTGCTCCTCAGCCGACATCCTGCCCGAGGTTCGCGAGTACGAACGTACCTCCACCACGGCGCTGAACGCCTACCTCATGCCCGTGGTCGGACGCTATCTGGACCAGGTGGAGACGCAGCTACGGGACTATCCTCCAGCCCTGCAAATCATGCAGTCCAACGGGGGGATCATGAGCGCCGCGCACGCCCGTCACCGCCCGGTGCACCTGATCGAATCCGGTCCTGCGGCCGGCGCCCTGGCCGCGGCCGGCCTGGCGCGGGAAATCGGTCTGGCTCAGGCGGTCGCGTTTGATATGGGCGGGACGACCGCCAAAGGTTGCCTGATCGAAAATGGCCAGCCGGTTGAAACCGCCGAAGGCGAGGTTGGGGCGGGTATTAACCGGGCTGGGCGGCTGAGCAAGGGTGCCGGCTATGCGCTGCGCGTTCCCGCCTACGATATTGTCGAGGTCGGTGCGGGAGGCGGCAGCCTGGCCTGGGTAGACGACGGTGGCGCGCTGCGCGTCGGACCCCGTAGCGCGGGTGCCGTCCCCGGACCGGCCTGCTATGGCCGGGGCGGAATCGAACCGACCATCACCGACGCCAACGTAGTCCTGGGATATATGAACCCGGCCAGCATCGCCGGTGGGACCGTCCCCATTGATGCCACTGCCGCGCAGACCGCCATACAGACACGGCTGGGTGCACGTCTCGGTCTGTCGGTTCACGAGCTTGCCTTTGGGATTCATCAGGTGGCTGACGCGACCATGACGCGCGCCATACGCGCGGTCACGACCGAGCGGGGCCGTGATCCTCGTGAGTTCACTCTGATCGCTTTCGGAGGGTCAGGCCCGCTGCACGCGGCGACGCTGGCCGATAATCTGGGTATGTCGCGGGTGTATATTCCGCTTTTCCCCGGGGTGTTCAGCGCGCTGGGCCTGTTGGTGGCCGACCTGCGCTCCGACTATGTGCAGAGCGTGCCGCAGGAGCTGGAGACTGTTGATCCCACGACTCTGCTCCAGGAATTTGACACGCTGGTGGCCCGCGCGGAGCAGGATGCTCATAATGAGCAGCGTGAGCAGGACGGTCTCACCTATGAACGCCTGATCGATTTACGCTATCAGCGCCAGTCGTCGGAACTGACCCTGACGGTTCCGGCTCAGGTTGAGGCCGCTGACATAAGGCAGGTGCTGGCCGAAAGCTTTCACGCCGCACATGAACAAACGTATGGATATCGCCGTGAGGACGATACTATTGCCATCGTCAGCGTTCGCCTGAAAGCAACCGTCCAGACGCCTAGTCTGTCCTTCAGCGAATTGGGCGGGTATTTCGGTCAATCGGCAAAAAAGGCAACTCAGTTGGGCTCTCGACGCGCGTATTTCGGCCCGCAGCAGGGTGAGCTCGATACCCGGATTCTGAGCCGAGGGGACCTGCTCGAACAGACTGTCGCCGGTCCCCTGATTGTCGAAGAGTTTGACACCACGGTTGTAGTCCCGCCGCGCTGGCAGGCGAGTGTCGATGCGTATGGGAACATTGTCTTGCAGGTAGTGAAGTGAAATTGCCCAATCGACGCAACGCCTACATTCCCCAAGGGAAATTATCAAGATACCTACTCTCTCCTACGCATGCGGTTGGCAAAGCAAAGTCTAAGTTCTTTCAGGCGATTGGTTTTAGTGCAGCTAGAGAGGAAGACCTCAAGCAACAACTCTTAACCCTCGCCCGTACTAACGAGGTGACAAGTGTCTCGCGCTCCACTCATGGGATAAAATACGTCATTGAAGGGGCACTGGAAACAAAGGCAAGGAGGAAAGTCCGTATTCGTACTGTTTGGACTGTTGAAGGACAACGGAATAATCCTCGCTTTGTCACTGCCTACCCGTTATAGATAAGCGAGAAGGAAGGAATCTATGTTCCAAGAGCTTGATACGGTCGTTCTTACTCATAATGTTGAAAATCATGGGCTCAAGGAAGGCGATATCGGCGTTGTGGTGCATTGCTACCAGGATGGTCAAGGGCTTGAGGTTGAGTTTGTGACAGCGGAAGGGAAGACGATAGCACTACTAACGCTGACTCCATCCGACGTTCGCCTTATGCGAGAGCGAGAAATTTTGCACGTACGCGAACTTTCAGCCGCATAAGAGGCAAGTGAAGGAAGAAGGTTCATGCCAACTGCATTTGACCCCATTCTTATCGAAGTCATGAAAAACGAGCTGACCGCGGTCGCCGAAGAAATGGGCATTACCATGAAGCGGACGGCGCGCTCGCTGGGGGCCAAGGAAGGTTCCGATTTTTCCACCGCGCTGGTTGATGCCCAGGGCCGGTTGATCGCCCAGGGCCTGACCATCGGCGTCCACCTGGGCTACATCATGGGGGTTATGCCGTGGGTGCTGAAGAAATTTGGCGACGACCTCCACCCCGGCGATGTGATTGTCTCAAACGATCCCTACGGCGGGGTGTCTCACTTCCCGGACATCGTTCTGATCATGCCGATTTTCTGGCAGGAACAACTGGTCGGCTTTGCGGCCATCGTAGAACACCACACCGATATTGGCGGTCGCTTCCCCGGTGGCATGGGCATAGCCTGTGCCGAAGTCTACGAAGAAGGGGTGTGTATTCCGGGAGTCAAGCTCTTCAGCAAGGGTGAGCTGAATCACGACCTGGTCGATATGGTTGCCGCCAACGTCCGGGCACCTGAGGATGTACGCGGCGACCTGGACGCCCAGGCCGCGGCCTGCCGGCGCGGTGCCCAGGGAGTCCGGGAGCTGCTCGACCGCCACGGGCTGGAACAATTTGCAGCCTGTAACGAACAACTGCGCCAGTACAGCGAGCGGGCCATGCGGTCCTGTATTGCCGCCATCCCGGACGGCTCATATGCGTGTACGGATCTGTTTGAAGATGACGGCTTGGGCGGGGAGGGGGTCAACCTGCGTCTCACGGTGACCGTTGCCGGCGAGTCCGTCCGGGTGGACTTTGACGGCACCGGCCCCCAGGTCCGCAGCGCGATCAACGTTCCCTTTAATCTCACCCGTGCCTGTGTGTACGTGGCCTTTCGGTCCATTCTTGAGACGGATGCGCCGGCAAACTCGGGGCTGATGGCCCCCATTCAGGTGACTGCTCCCGAGGGCTGCGTGGTCAATCCGCAATTCCCCGGCGCGGTCGGCGCGCGCGGGATGCTGATGTGGCGGATTATCGACATGATCTTTGCCGCCCTGGCCCAGGCCATTCCCGACAAGGTCTACGCCGCGGGCGAGGGTGGGGCGAATTTGCTGGTGTATACGCCCCAGGTCGAGGCGGGCGTGCCGTCCATGCTGCTGGATATTTACACCTCGGGCTGGGGTGCGCGGCCCGATAGCGACGGGGTGGAAGGTGTCACCCCCATGGCTGCCGGCGGCGCCATGCGCAGCATTCCAGCGGAAATGATCGAGCGCGAATGTCCGGTCATGCTGGACGGCTTTGGCTTTTTGCCGGATACCGGCGGTCCGGGTCAATACCGCGGGGCCCTGTCCGTGTACCGGAAATGGCGCTTTCTGGGCGACGGCCGGGTAATGCTCCGAACCTGTCGAGTCAAATCCGTTCCGTATGGCCTGGCCGGTGGAAAAGACGGCACCCCGTTTGCTGCCAGGCTGCGCTCCGGCGAGGTAGAAAGCCAACTCCCACACGAAATGCTCATCGATACCGAAGTACGATCTGGAGAAACCCTGCTGCATGTCCAACCGGGTGCGGGCGGTTATGGCGACCCGCTCTCGCGTGACCCCCGGCTCGTCCTGGACGACGTTTTGGACGAGAAAATCTCAGCCGCGTACGCCGAGCGGGAATACGGGGTCGCCATTGACCAGAGCACGGAGCAGGTTGACTGGCAGCGGACGGCGCAACTTCGGGCAACACTGCGGCCCGAGCTGAGGACCTGACGGGAGAATGGACGGCCCGCGTCAGACACGCGGGCCGGGAGGAGAGCTATGGCATTTGATCCTATTCTGGTTGAGGTTGTGAAAAACGAGTTGGCCGCCATTACCGAAGAAATGGCGATTGCGGTGTGGAAAACCGGCCGCTCGGCCATGGTCAAGACCGGAGATTTTGCCACCGCTATCTGCGACGGCCGGGGCCGGTTAATCGGCCAAGGCTATGCGGCTCCGTTTCAACTGGCCTTCTTTATTGCGGTGATGCCCCACATCCTCAAAAAATACGGGGAGGACTTCGCGCCCGGCGATATCATTGTGGTGAACGATCCGTATGCCGGTGTCACCCATATGCCGGACGTAATGATCATTGCGCCCACGTTCTGGCAGGGGCGGCGGGTCGCCTTTACCTTGGCCTATTCGCACCACACCGATATTGGCGGGCGCTTTCCGGGCGGATTCAGCAGCCAGTGTACGGAAACCTTCGAAGAAGGGCTCCGCCTGCCGCCGATCAAGCTGTACAAGGCCGGGGAGCGCAACGAAGCTCTCCTGGAGACGATTCTGGCCAACGTCCGGGTATCCGACGAATGGCTCGGAGACGTGGAGGCAAAAATCGCGGGCTGCTGGCGCGGCGAGCAGGAACTGAAACGTCTGCTCGAAAAATACGGCCTGGACACGTTCAGCTCGTGCTGTGACTACTTGATTACCTATGCGGAAAAGGCCACCCGGGCGGCCATCAAGGAGATTCCTCCGGGCGAGTACGTGTATGAGGACGCCTTTGAGGACGATGGTTTTGGCTCCGACGGTGTAGCCCTGCCGATCAAGGTGACCCTGCGCGCACAGGGCGAAACCCTGAGTGTTGATTTCACCGGCACCGGCCCACAGGCGCGCGGGGCGATCAACCTGCCGCTGAGCATGACGGAAGCGACGGTCTATGGCGCGGTCAAGAGCATTGTCAGCCCTGAGGTGTTAACCAACGTCGGCTTCATTCGGCCCATACAGATCGTTGCGCCACTCGGCACCCTGGTCAATCCGCGCTTTCCGGCTGCGGTCGGTGGCCGCGCGCCCTTATTCTTTCGGGTTTTTGACATGCTGTTTCGTGCCCTGGCCCAGGCATTGCCCGACCGGGTGCCCATCCCCGGAGAGGGTGGGGACGTGTTGCACTTTACTGGTGAGAAGGAAGACGGGACACCGTTTGCGGTCATGGATATTTTCTTTGGTGGCTGGGGCGGACGGCCGCACAAGGACGGGATTGATGGCGTGGCGCCCATGGCCTTCGGGTCGTACGGAACCATTCCGGCGGAACTGCTCGAACGTGAATTCCCGCTGGTCGTTGACGGGTTTGGCTATGTGCCGGATACGGGCGGCGCCGGCAAGCACCGGGGCTCGGTGTCCATCTATAAACAGTGGCGTTTCCTGAGCCCCGGAAAAGTCATGGTTCGCACCAACCGTCTCATTCGGGCCTCCGGGGGGCTGGCCGGTGGCGCGCCCGGCTCGCTGTCCAAAAACATTCTGAATCCAGAAGCCGAGGGTCGGGAACTGCCGCGCAAAGCCCATCTGCATATGGATGTGAAGCCGGGCGACCGCATTCACCACATCGTGTCCGGCTCGGGCGGACACGGTAATCCCCTGGAGCGCGACCCCGCCCAGGTGCTGGCCGACGTGCAGGACGAAAAGCTGTCCGTCGCGCAGGCGCGAGATCAGTATGGGGTGGTGATCGATACGGCCGCGGCTGCGGTGAATATGACGGAAACCGAGGCGCTGCGAGCTACCCGCTTGCAACCGGTTGCGGCCGCGGACTAGTCACGAGCCGGATGCTTCAGACTCACTCTTCCTGGATGGCCCTCGCCCGGCCACTGCGATCTTCTGCTCTGAACGGATGAAGACATGCGTATAGGCTTTGATATTGGCGGAACCTTCACCGACGTTATTGTGGTTGGCGACGACGGACGCCTGTTCACCACAAAGGTGCTCTCGCTGCTCGATCAGGTGGGCGAAGATATCGTCCGCTGCGTCAATGAGGTTGATGCGCAGGCCCAGGTCGAGGGCTTCGTCCACGGCACGACCATTGCCTCAAACGCCGTCATCGAAGAGACCACCGCGCGGACCGGACTGATTACCACCCAGGGCTTTCGGGACGAACTCGAAATGCGCGGGCAGCGACGGCCCAATATCTATGACGCGGACTGGGACCGCCTGCCGCCTCTCGTGCCCCGTTCCCTACGTTTGGAAGTCCAGGAGCGCATTCTGGGCAACGGCCGTATTGAGCGTGCGCTTGATCCGATACAGGCCCGAGCGGTGATTGATCAGCTCCTGGCCGCCGGAGTGGAAACGATAGCCGTCTGCCTGGTGAACTCCTATCTCAATCCCACGCACGAACAGCAGTTGGGACGTCTTATCGCTGAAGCGGCTCCGGATACGGTGGTGTGTCTGTCGTGCGATATCCACCCCGAGATTCGCGAGTACGAGCGCACCAGTACGACCGTCATTAACGCCTCCCTGATTCCGGTCGTTGACCGCTATCTTGATCGACTGGAACGGCACCTTTCGGCCTATAGCGAGCGCGTTCTGATTATGCAGTCCAACGGCGGCATTATGAGTGCCCAGGCCGCTCGGCGCCGGCCCGCGTATATGATCGAGTCGGGTCCGGCTGCCGGCGTGCTGGCCGCGGCGCGTTTCGCCCAGGAGACGCAGCAGGATCAGGTGCTCTCGTTTGACATGGGAGGGACGACCGCCAAAGCCTGTTTGATCGAAAACGGCGTGCCGCTTGAGAAGCCGGGCGGGGAGATCGGGGGCGGTGCAACCATGACCACGCGTTTGTTCGGCGGCGGCGGACATGCGCTCCGCGTCCCTTCGCTCGATATCGTGGAAGTTGGCGCCGGCGGCGGCAGCATTGCCTGGATAGATGACGGGGGTGCCTTACGGGTCGGCCCCCAGAGCGCCAGCGCGGACCCCGGTCCGGCCTGTTATGGCCGGGGCGGAACCGAGCCGACCGTGACCGACGCCAATGTCGTGCTGGGCTATATGAACCCCGACGCCATCGCTGGTGCAACTCTGGCCATCGACCGCCGGGCCGCCTGGACTGCGATTGAGCAAAAAATCGCCCGACCGCTCAATGTGGAAGTTCTGGCCGCGGCCTATGGTATCACCCAGGTGGCAAACGCGACCATGATGCGCGCCCTGCGGGCCGTCTCGACCGAACGTGGGCGAGACCCGCGTAACTTTACCCTGATCGCATTTGGCGGAGCCGGGCCGATGCACGCCGCGGCCCTGGCGGACAGCCTGAGTATGACGCAGGTTCAGATTCCGCTCTCCCCAGGCTTGTTCAGCGCGTTTGGACTCCTCTTGGCGGATTATCGCCACGACTATATCCGTAGCGTGGCCGTGGCTCTGGACCAGCTTGATCCGCAGGCCGTGCTGCGTCACTACCAGGAGCTTGAGACCCAGGCGCGGGTCGAGTTGGCCGACGAAGGCATTGCCGCAGAGCAGATTCGTTTTGAGCGCCAGGTCGATCTCAAGTATGGCTATCAGGTAGCCGAGCTGAGTCTGCCTTTTCCCAACGTATCAGTCGCGGACATGCAGGACCGTCTGGCCCAACTCTTCACCGAAGCGCACCGGCAGGCGTTTGGCTATGATCGAGCCGATACGATTGAGCTTGTCAGCGTTCGGCTGCGAGCCATAGCCTCCTCCGGCCACCTACGCCTGACCGAGCTGACTGGAACCGGGAACACCCCTCCATCTCCAGCCTCCCGCACGGCGTATTTCGGTCCCCAGGTGGGCGAATGCCAGGCCGCGGTCTATCAGCGCACCGCTCTTGAACAGGCGCGGAGCGGCCCGCTCATTGTAGAAGAACCGGATACCACGGTGGTTGTACCGCCCGGCTGGACAGTCCAGTATGACGTAAGCGGGAATCTCCTTTTGCAGCATGAATAGCGGCGGGACGTGTTTTCCCTCCTCTTAGGAAGGGTGCCGCGTAGCGACGGGGTGGGTTCCTACGGTACTGAAGGATCGCTTTTGTGAGGCCGACATCCACTCCGGTAGTCAAAGATCTGGTCCTGATCGGCGGTGGCCACAGTCATGTCACCGTGCTGAAACGCTTTGGCATGAAGCCGTTGCCGGGTGTCCGCGTGACGCTGATTTGCCGCGATACGCACGCGCCGTATTCCGGCATGTTACCCGGCTATATCGCCGGGCATTATGGCTTTGATCAGGCCCATATCGATCTTGGGCCGCTGTCCCGGTTCGCCGGAGCGCAGTTTTTTCACGATGAAGTGATCGGCCTGGACCTGACCAACAAGCAGGTGGTGTGTCGTACCCGGCCACCCGTGGCCTATGATGCCTTGTCCATTAATATCGGGGCCACACCGGCTGTTGGGCATATACCCGGTGCCGGGCACACCGGTGTGGCCGTCAAGCCCATAGATAGTTTTTGGCGGCATTGGGAACAGCTCCGCGAGCGCTGTCTGGCCCGGACCGCCCGCACGACAATCGGCGTTATCGGCGGTGGAGCCGGGAGCGTGGAACTCCTGCTGGCCGTCCAATACTGCCTCGAACGTCTGCTCGCCCGGCAAAACCGGTCGGCCGACCATCTCGTTTTCTACCTCATCAGCGGGACACCAGAGATTCTGCCGACCCACAACCCACGTGTCCGAGCCGCGTTTATGCGTATTCTCAAGCAGCGCAGCGTCGAGGTCCGAACGGATTGTCTCGTCACCGGCGCTGCCGAAGGGTGCGTGCGTTTTGCCGATAACACCCAACTCGCTCTGGACGAGATGCTATGGGTCACCACGGCCGGCGCCGCTGGCTGGCCGGGAGAGGCCGGCCTGGCCACAGACGAGCAGGGTTTTATCGCCGTGCAGGACACGCTCCAGTCCGTTTCCCATCCCGAGGTGTTTGCCGCCGGGGATATTGCCGCAGTCGTCAACCATCCCCGCCCAAAATCCGGTGTGTTCGCCGTCCGCCAGGGCCCGCCCTTGGCGAAGAATCTGCGCCGTTTCCTGCGAGGCCAGCCCGTCAAAGCCTTTGCGCCGCAAAAGCAGTTTCTGAGCCTGATCTCTACCGGAGACCAATATGCGGTAGCCTCGCGTTCACGCTGGGCGTGTGAGGGGAGGTGGGTCTGGAAGTGGAAAGACTGGATCGACCGGCGCTTTATCCGCAAATACAACGAGTTGCCGGACATGCCCGACAACGAGCCGGCCCAGGTAGAGCGGGGACTGGCCGATGCCCAGGTCCTCAAAGAGGTTTCCGCCTTTGCCATGCGGTGCGGCGGCTGTGGGTCCAAGATCGGTAGTACGGTCCTCAACCAGGCCCTGGCACGCCTTGAGCCGGTTGACCGCTCCGATGTCATTGTCGGCCTGCACGCGCCGGACGATGCGGCAGTGGTCACCGTCCCGCCCGGAAAAGCGCTGGTACAGACCGTTGATTTTTTCCGGGCCTTTATTGAAGACCCGTTTGTCTTCGGCCAGATCGCGGCCACCCACGCCCTGGGTGATATCTTTGCCATGGGCGCGGAGCCGCAGACCGCCCTGGCCATGGTCACCGTCCCGTACGGCCTGGAACACAAGGTCCAGGACCAGCTCACCCAACTCATGGCCGGGGCCTTGGAGGTTCTCAACCGGGAACACACCGCCCTGGTTGGCGGGCATACCAGCGAGGGCAGCGAACTGGCGCTCGGCTTTGCCATCAACGGTCTGGCCAGCCAGGAATCCGTGCTGAAAAAAAGCGGCATGCAGCCGGGACAAGCGCTGATTCTGACCAAGGCGCTGGGAACCGGCGCGCTGTTTGCCGCGGACATGCGACACAAGGCCAAAGGCCGCTGGATCGAAGCCGCGCTCGCCTCCATGCGGCAGTCAAATCGAGCCGGGGCGGACTGCCTGCGTCAGCACGGCGCCACCGCCATGACCGACGTGACCGGATTCGGCCTGCTGGGCCATCTGGTCGAAATGGTCCGCGCCTCGGCCGTTGACGCGGTTCTCGATATGGAACGGCTGCCGATCCTGCCCGGTGCGCTGGAGGTCGTTCTGCAAGGCATTTTTTCGTCCCTGCAACCGCAGAATATTCGGCTGCGGCGGGCCATTCGCGAGGGGGAGCGGGCGGCCCGGCATCCGTACTACGCTCTGCTGTTCGACCCGCAGACCGCCGGCGGACTCCTGGCCAGCGTCCCGGCCGAACAGGCCCAGGCGTGTCTCCGGGAGCTTCAGGCTCTGGGCTATCAGGACGCGGCCCTTATCGGCACCGTACAGGCGCAGAGTGATGCGCTTGAGCCGATTACGCTGCAAGCATAACCGCCAGCGTTACAATCCGGCCGGCCCTGACAAACCACCTCGTCGCTACGCGGCACTCCTCCCAAGAGAGACTTCCGCTGTAATCAGCATTCCAAAGGAATAGTGCATGTAAGGGGGATGCCCACACGTGCCTACGAAATCCTCCAAGTGCGCTCTCTGAACGACTTGCTCCAGTCAGAAAATGAGGGCGGTGTTCATGTGGCGTTATTCTTCCTTTTGGGCGGATTGGGTATTTGATACGGAGTTTCCACCGCGACCGGGCCGCCAGCCTTGAAGTCCCGAGTATTTCGCGTGACCAATGTCAGACCTTCCTGAATGGCGATGGCCGCCTGAATCGCATCCGGAAGTTTCCAGCGCTGGGTACGCCTCAACTGTGCGGCGGCATCAGCGACTTCGACGGTTACAGGTAACGCCGCAAACGTGTCCAATAGCTCGCGAGCCAAGGACTCCGATGCCGCAGGGAATCCAGCAAGCGTCTCCGCACGGGTGATGACGGAAATCACGCAATCGCGCCCGTGGGCGGCAAGAAACTCCGTCGCCGCCTCAACGCCGTTAAAGTGGTCGATGACGATGACCGAGTCGAGCAGATATCTGGCCATCCCTCAGGGCCATTCATTGCGAATACGCTCCTGGTACTCGAGTCCGTCCCCGCCCTGCCAGATGCCCGCCGTCTGCTTGAGCACCTCTTGAAACGAGGTAGCCGAGCCGCGCTGTTCCCGCATCCGAAATTCGCTGACCGCCTGGCGAATCAGCGAGGCCATGGACACGCGGCGCAACGCAGCCTGCCGGTCCAGCCACGCCTTCTGTTCGTCATCCAGGCTGATTACTGTTCTGACAAACACTTTGCTCATAGCCTCATCCGATATCAGTATATTGAGAAAGCGATATCATTATTCGGAAGATGACCGCAAGCTCTGGTTGGTGGTGTGGCGTACTCGTCGGCCATCTTGAGGCTGCGTCGTCATACATCCTTCCTGATCCCCTTCTTGGAGGGATGGCCGAAGGCCGGGCTGGGTTGCCCCTCATCACGTATAGGCTCTGAGAAAAAAGAAGACGAGTACGCCGGTGACCGAGACGTAGAGCCAGACCGGGAAGGTGTAGCGTGCGATCTTTTTGTGAGCCTCAAACTGTTGGCGGGCCGCATGGTAGAGCGTGGTGAAGACCAGGGGCAGGGCGACAATGGACAGGACGATGTGGCTGATCAGGATGAAAAAATACAGTAGCCGAATCGGTCCCTGGCCGGGAAAAGGGGTATCGCCGTGAAAATGGTGATAGACGATATAACTCACCAGAAAGAGGACTGAGAACACGAGCGCGGCCAGCATACAGCGTATATGCCTGTCCCGGTTGCCGCGCTTGATGTTGACAAACCCGCCGATCAAACAGCAGGCGCACAGGGCGTTAAAACAGGCGTTGGCCGCCGGGAGGTAGGTCACCCACTCGCCCTCTGTCGTGGCCGCCGGCTTATAGTAAATCAACCAGATCAGAAATCCGCTCAGGAGCAGGCCGAGGAGCAAAAACCAGGAAAACGGGTTGCGCGTAACGGCCGGGGTTGGCATGGGCTCGAAGCTAACGGCGGAAGAGATGGAGATCAAGTCTCCGCGTATCGCGCCCGCCGCACTATTCCGCTAGAATGCCGCGTCATCAGACCGAAGCGAAGGAGGACGGTATGCAGTTTGTCAGTCTGGAAGAAGCCAAGCAGGCATCGGGTCTGCGCCTGACGTTTGTGGCCAATGCGCCGAGCCCGTGGGGAGAAGCGATCAAGGGTATGCTCAAGACCAAAAATATTCCCTTTACCGCTACGCTCTATATGCCGGGTAACCCCGAGGCCAATAAGGGCCTGGTGGAGTGGACGGGTGAGGATAGCGCGCCATCCGCCATGTATGAAGACGAAGCGCCCCGGTCCGGCTGGGCGGAGATCCTGCTCCTGCTCGAACGCCTCCAGCCCGAGCCTCGCCTTATTCCGGCTGACCCGGAGCAACGCGCGCTGATGTTCGGTCTCTCGTATGAAATCTGCGGCGAAATGGGCCTGGGCTGGTCCGCTCGTCTCATGATGTGTGATGCCGCCATAGACCCGAATGTCGACTACCCGATTCCGGCCGAGATGGGCCACTATCTTGGGGCGAAGTACGGCTACCGGCCCGGCGTCGGCCCGGAGGCGACCAAACGGGTGACCGACGTGCTGACCCTCCTGTCCGCCCGCCTCAAGGCCGAGCAGGCCAAGGGCAACCGCTTCCTCATGGGCGAACACGTTACGCCCTGGACTTCTATTGGGCCACGTTTTGCGCCCTGATGAAACCGCTGCCGCCCGAGCAGTGCAATATCATGGAGGTGTTGCGCGCGGCCTTCGAGTTCCCCAATCCGGCGATTGAAAAAGCGCTCGACCCCGCCCTGATCGAACATCGGGACTTTATGTATAACGAGTACCTCGGGCTGCCCATGGTGCTTTCGTAACACGATCGGGAGACACCGCGTCTCCCGCTTCATCTCTATGCCCATCCCCGAACGGTATAACCGTGGCTACAACCTTGGCGTTGGTGGCGCGGTCGTGCGCGACAACCGTCTGCTGCTCGTGCGCCGGGCCTCACGGCGGGGTAGGGGGAACTGGCAGGTGCCGGGTGGCTTTGTCGAGCCGGACGAAACCATTGAACAGGCCGTCGTCCGCGAGGTCCGGGAGGAAGCCGGCGTGACCGGAGAGGTGCAGGGCGTCATTGGCCTGCGGAATCGGTGTGATCCCGACATTGGCAACAGCCTGTATATCGTCCTGCTGATGACGCCGCTGCGCGGTGAGCCGCAGCCAGATATGGAAGAGGTTGACCGCGCCGAGTATTTGACCCTGGAGCAGATTGAGCAATTGGAGCAGGTGCCGCCCATCAATCGGGAGATCGCCAGTCGCGTGCTCTCCCAGGAAAAATGCCTGCTGGCCCCGCAAGAGCTCATTCATCTGAACGGCAAACCCTACACACTCTTTGTTGGCTAGAGCGGTTTACGATACGTTGTAGTCGTACCAGTCCGCTCTCGTCATGCCGGACTTGATCCGGCATCCAGCGGCCAGGGAGGCCGAGGGCCTGGATTCCTGCTTGCGCAGGAATGACGGGCGGCTACACAGCATCGTAATTTGCTCTAGTGGCGAGGTCTGGGCGGCTTGACCCGCAGCCAGCTATTGAAACGAGTCGTCGCACGCAGCAACGGTTTCGGGATCGGTCGCGACCCGACCCTCCCACTCGCGGCCCTCGAACCAATACTGGCGGC
>WTHD01000096.1 GCA_011523265.1 Candidatus Binatota bacterium | reverse complement strand
GCTCTTTATGTACAGTGATGCTCAAGAGGCCGAGCTGGGCCTTTTCTACCTCCTCTACTCCGTTGTTGCGGTTGGTGTCTCGCTGGGCTCGGCCATCATCCTGACGAAACGCAAAACCGAACTCGCGTAGGGGACGACTGGCCTGTGAGGAAAGAGAATCTTCGACTAGTATTCTCACTCGTTGTCAGGTATGCTGGATTTGTATAATACGAGAACGAACCGCGAGCAGGTCTCTTTCCCTTTGTAAGAAATCCCGCTCAGAAGCGGGTCTCGGGTTGCCCAGACCCGAGTTCCACGTTTCCCAGGTTCTACATAATAATACGGTGCGCCGATACTTTGCGCGTGCCCATACCCATCCGTGTATCTGGGCAGCACGGAGAAAGAGATGGTCCTTTGACAACAGAGAGTAAAGGGAACGATCTTGCCGATTGTTCTGATTTTTCCGAGCTTGGGCTGATACCCGAGCTCTTACGCGCCCTGGACGACGCACAATACGAAACCCCAACCCCTGTTCAGGCCCAAGCTATTCCGGTTGCCCTCAGCGGAAAAGATATGCTCGCCTGTGCCCAGACCGGGACGGGCAAGACCGCTGGATTTATCCTGCCCATTCTGCAACGTTTCGTCCACGCTGAGTCGGGGGCAGTCCGGGCTTTAGTGCTGACACCAACGCGCGAACTCGCCGTACAAATAGGGGAAAGTGCCCGCACCTACGGGAAATATGTGCCGGTCCGCTCAACCGTGGTCTACGGTGGGGTCGGGCTCGGTCCACAAGCCGACCGGCTCCGTCGTGGGGTAGAGCTACTGGTCGCAACCCCCGGACGCCTGCTCGACCACCTGAATCGAGGCAACGTCCGGCTCGCTGACGTTGAGGTGCTCGTCCTGGACGAAGCCGACCGTATGCTGGATATGGGCTTTCTCCCCGATGTCCGGCGTATCCTGGCCACCTTACCGGAAGCACGCCAAACGCTCTTGTTTTCCGCAACCATGCCGCCGGAGATTGAGCGTCTCGCCCAAGACACCTTGAGAGAACCCGAGGTGATTGATGTTGGGCGTCGAGCCACGCCGGTCGCGACGCTGCGTCATGTGATCTATCTGGTGGAAGCCGAACGCAAAAACGATCTCCTGCATTATCTCCTCCAGCATGGCAGCCTCAAACACGTGCTGATCTTTACGCGGACCAAGGTCCGGGCGGAACGGCTGTCCAAACGTCTGGCGCAGACGAATCGACGGGTGGCCGCCCTGCATGGCGATAAGACCCAACGCGTTCGCACACAGGTGCTCAATAACTTTAAGAGCGGGAAGGTTGATGTCTTAGTCGCAACCGATGTTGCCGCGCGTGGCCTTGACGTTGAGGGTATTTCCCATGTGGTGAATTTTGACGTTCCCAATCGGCCGGAAGATTATGTCCACCGCATCGGCCGGACCGCCCGAGCCATGGCGACCGGAGAAGCGCTCACGTTTGCCTCGTCCGACGAGGTCGAAGCTGTGCGCGCCATTGAAAGCCTGTTGGGCAAAGAGGTTCCCCGCAAGATGATTAAGGGTTTTGAACCAACGCATTTCACCATCCGCCGATTTGCAAAACCGGAGGCCTCGCGTGGGGCGCGCATTGCCAGCGGTGCCATCCGGCACTTTAGTCCGGGAGGCAGGCGGCGGAAAAGCGCGTAAGTTCATGATTCGGGTCAACGACCCCCCGAAGGAGTATGTATGCCACTCAATCCAGCCAAAGATGCTGTCGATCTCGGTATTGTTGTCAGCGACATCACCAAAAGCCTGGACTTTTACCAGGGGGTGCTGGGCCTCAACAAGAGCGAGGAACTACCCACCCAGTTCGGCACGCTGCACCGGCTCCACTTCGGCACCAGCGACATCAAGCTGATTGACCCTAAGCAGGTCCCAGCAGCCGGGACCAGCGGCCTGGAGAAACAGATCGGGCTCCGCTATATCAGCTTTAGGGTTCACGACATCAGCGCCCTGTGCGCCGAGTTACAAGCCAAGGGCGTGGAGTTCAGCATGGCTGAGACCGAGGTTCGACCCGGGGTGCGTATGGCTATGGTCAACGATCCCGACGGCAACACGGTTGAATTCATTCAGCGTGGCTAGAGCAAATCACGGGCTGTGTAGCCGCCCGGGGTCGGTCCGGTGGCCCCCGCCTCGGGCCGCTCGCCCTCCCGCTGCCTGGGAGAGCGGCCATCTTGGCCGCTTGCGGGCTGGACCCGCACTCCTGGCCCCCTGTCGCAGACAGGAGCTGCGCAGGAGAGCGGGGAGCCGCCGAGTAATGTGATTTGCATCACACGTCCATAGAGGGGAGAGGACAGGGCGCCCTCTCCGGTGCTTTAGCCGCGCTCGACAAATTCCAGAATATTGCCTTCGGGGTCCTTGATCATGGCGATCCGGGTGCCGGGGCGGATTTCGGTTTCCGGGATGGTGAACTCCGCGCCTTTTTCCCTGAGAGCCGCACACAGCCCGCTCAGGTCTTTGATCACAAAGGTGAGATAGCCAATGCCCAAGCGTTTGCCAAAACCGTTTGGTGCGGCCGGGGGAACTTCTTTGGGGTCCATGAGCTTGATGTCGCTCGTACCATGCCGGAAACGATGGATGGTGCCAAAGGCGGTCGGCACTTCCTCGGTCTTTTCCAGGCCAAGCGTGCCCCGGTAAAAATCGAGCATGGTGCTGATGTCTTTGACAAAAATTCCAACGTCAATTGAGTCTTTTGCGGGTTGTAACACTGGGAACTCCTTTTCGTGATCTTCTATCCGCGGGCGCCTTTGAGATCGATCAGTTCGACCTTGTAGCCATTGGGGTCTTCAATAAAGGCGATCACCGCGCCGCCGTGCGCCATCGGACCGGGCTCACGAACGACGTTGATGCCTTTTCCTTTGAGTTCGTCGCAGGTCTGATAGATATCATCCACGCCGATAGCCAGATGCCCAAAGGCGTTCCCCTGGTCATAGCTCGATGTACCCCAGTTATGCGTCAGCTCAACAACGGTGTTGTTCTTTTCGTCACCGTAGCCCACAAAGGCCAGGGTAAACTCTCCGCCCGGATAGTCCTGTTTGCGCAGCAGCTTCATGCCCAGTCCGTCGCAGTAGAATTTGAGTGACTCGTCCAGATCGTTGACCCGGATCATGGTGTGTAAGAACTCCATACTATACCCTCCTCGTATTCATGAGATTCGCTCGCACCTTCTCCTGCTTCCCCTATCCGGTCGGGAGTCCGACTGTCAAGCAAGACCGTCGCCGATCATTTGAAAAATTGCGTGTTCTATGCGTGCCGCCTCGGCCTCAGAAACGTGTGCCTCGTACATCGGAAAGAGTTCGCGTTCCTCACATCGAATATGCCGCTCTAAGAGGGTCCCGAATGAGGTCAGCAATGCCGTCAACTGCGGCCCGTCGGGCGGCTGCTGGTCAATGTGATCCGCCAACTCCCGCATGGCCGCATGTTCCTGAATGAGCCGGTCGAGCAGAGCAGATGCCTGAGGCTGCATGGCTCGAATAGCCGGAAAGAGAATGTCCGCTTCCGCGGCAAAATGGAGTGTCAGATTTTTTCGAAAAAATCGCACCGTATCTGCCGCCTGCTCCTGTGGGCTGTCGTGGGGCTGGCGCGTTTTGGGTAGTCCGTGCTTGAGGCGGAAGGCGAGCAGGAGGCCGTGATGATGCTCGCGTGAGAGGGGGACCAGGCTAGGGTGACGCTTGGGCATTACACGTCTACGTCTTCGACCCGGGGTGCCCGTTCCATGATAAAGCTGAAGCGCGGCTGGACATCCTTGCCCATCAGCGTTTGGATGGCTTTTTCGGTTCGCTCGGCGTCCTGAATAGAGACTTGGAGGAGGGTGCGCGTGCGCGGGTCGAGGGTCGTTTCCTTGAGGGTGTGCGGATTCATCTCGCCCAGGCCCTTAAAGCGCTGGACTTGGGCCTTGCCGACATGCCCGTTTTGCTGAGCCAGCAGGCGTTCCTTGGCCGCGTCATCGTCCGCCCAGAGGACTTCTCTGCCAACCTCGATTTTGTACAGCGGTGGCTTGGCAATATAGACACAGCCGGCTTGAATCAGTTCGGGCAGGTGACGGTAGAAAAAGGTCAGCAGGAGCGTACAAATATGGTTGCCGTCCGAATCGGCGTCCATCAACAGGCAGACTTTATGATAGCGGAGCTTGGACAGGTCAAACGCCTTGCCCACGCCACAGCCCAAGGCCGACACAATATCATTTAACTCCTTATTGGTCAGAATTTTATTGAGCGAAGCCTGTTCCGTATTCAACACCTTGCCGCGCAGCGGCAGAATAGCCTGAAAGCCCCGGTCCCGACCCTGCTTGGCTGAGCCGCCGGCAGAATCTCCCTCAACAATGAAGAGTTCGCTGGTCGCCGGGTTGGTTGAGGAACAGTCGGCCAGCTTGCCGGGCAGGTTCAGACGATGGGAGACCGACCCCTTACTCCGCACGGTTTCCAAGGCCGCGCGTGAGGCCGAGCGCGCGCGGGCCGCCAATATCACCCGCTGGACAATCGTTTCTGCCTGGGAGCGGTTATGGAGCAGAAAATTCTCCAGGGCGGTCCGGATCATACCGTCAATTTGCGCCGTGGCTTCCGGGTTGCCGAGCTTTTCTTTGGTCTGACCCTGAAACTGCGGATGTTTGAGATATAGGCTGAGGATGGCGACCAGCCCTTCGCGCGTGTCGTCAGCCGTAATCGATACCCCTTTGGGCGTCAGATTGTTGACGTTGATGTAATTGCGAACGGCCTTGACAATCGCGGTTTTTAAGCCGGTTTCATGCGTACCGCCGAAGGGCGTGGGAATACCGTTGACAAACGAGTGGATGCGCTCTTCCGGTGATTCCGTCCAGGTCAACACGCATTCCAGCGGGGGCGAGGCGGCGCGTTCAATGTGAAAGATGTCCTGAATCACCGCCTTTTTATCGCCGTTGGTGAGTAGCTTGCGGAGATAGGCTTTGAGGCCGTCTTGATACAGGAACTGCTGGGTTTGCCCGTTTGTCTCGTTCCGAAAGACGAGCATCAGCCCTTTGTGCAGATAGGCTTTGGATTCCAATCTTTCGGCAATACGCTCAGATGTGAAGGTAATGGACGGAAAAATATCGGGGTCGGGGTGAAAGGTGAGGGCGGTGCCATGGCCGCGCACCTCACCCCTATTTTTGAGTGGTGAGGTGGCTTTGCCGCGACGAAAGCGCTGCTCCCATTCCACCCCATCCCGGCGGATACGGGCGACCATGCGGTCAGCCAGGGCGTTGACGACGGAAGCTCCCACGCCGTGCAGACCCCCGGAATGGGCGTAATTCTGATCGCTGAATTTCCCGCCGGCGTGCAGGGTGGTCAGAATCAACTCCAGGGCGGGCTTCTTGAACTGCGGATGCAGGTCTACCGGAATCCCCCGCCCGTTATCGGCCACGGTGACGGTTGAGCCGTCCTTATGCAGAGTGACCTCAATCCGACTGGCATGGCCGTTCATGGCTTCGTCCACTGCATTATCGAGCAGTTCCCAGACGAGGTGGTGCAGTCCGGTCGGATCAACTCCACCGATATACATTCCGGGCCGTTTGCGAACCGGATCGAGGCCCTCAAGAACGGTAATATCTTTTGCCGTGTAGGCTTGCTTTTGCGCTGCCATATTACACCCCAGCCTCCTCCACTCCACCCTTCGAGCCGTTCCGGGTGCCGTTTTGCTGCACCCTCACCAGCGTCGAGCGTTTGACTACACGTCGGCCCTTCCCAGCCCGTTTGCCTAATGGAATATCCCGTAGTGGAACTTTACGCTCTCTCCCGTCTTTGTTGATAACGATCACACCCGCGCCCGGTTCGCTTGTGACCGCCCCAACCAAACGGTCATCCGTATCCAGGCGCATGAGAATCACCCCACGTCCGGCTCCTGATAACTCGGTGATATCCTCGGTGGGAAAAGCCAAGAGATATCCGGCCGCAGTGGCACACACCGTTCGACCACTGCTCACCGACCGAACGGTAACGACTTCGTCATCTGCGGACAGACGGGCGATTCTTCTCCCGTTACGGGTGGTTTCTTCGACATTGGGTTCAAAACGAAAGCCCAGGCCCTTGGCCGTCGCCAGGAGCAAGGCCGGTCCGTGCTCGTCGGCGGACCGGGGGGGGGCGCTGAGCGTAAACAGGTCGGTCTGATCAGGCTCGGCTGCAGCCGCCCCGTTCCGCCGGGCCGGTCTTTCCGGCGGGCGATCCGGGATAAGGCGAACCGTCACAACCTGTTCACCATCCTGAAAATTGAACAGGGTCTGGATGGGCTCTCCATAGCCGGTGGTCGCCGGCACGGCGTTGATGCGGATGACGTAGAGCATGCCGCGGTTGGTGAAAACGGCCAGGCGGTCGCGGGTTGTCCCCTGAAGAACGGCTTTGAGGTCGTCGCCCTCCCGGAGACGGGTGCTGGTCGGGTCCCTGAGTTCCCTGACGCGCTTAATCCAGCCATCCCGGCTGAGGACGACTGTGGCTTCCTCATGGACAATATAGGCGTCCGGGTCGTAATTGAGCTGTTCGCCCGAGCGCAGGGCCGTCCGGCGGCGGTCGCCATACTGCTTGCCCAGGGCTTCCAGTTCGTCCCGGATGACTGTCCAGCGCTGGCTCTTGCTTCTCAACAGCCGGCGTAACTCCTGCGCACGGGCTTCTTTTTCCCGGCGCTCAGTCTGAATTTTTTCGACTTCCAGGCGGGCGAGCTGGTAGAGGCGAATATCGAGGATGGCGTCGGCCTGGACCTCGGTTAACTGAAAACTCTGCTGGAGTTTTTTCCGCGCGTCCTTGCGGGAGGCCGCACGCCGGATGAGGCGGATAACGGTGTCGAGCTGGTCGGCAATGAGGGCCAGGCCGGCAAGAATATGCAGACGGGTTTCCAACTCGTCCAACTCATGCTCAAAGCGTTTGGTGACGACCTCAAAACGGAAGTCCAGGAAGTGCCGGCACAGGTCGGACAGGGTAGCGCGCAGGGGTTGGCCGACTTCCGGATTCCCGGTTGGCACCAGACAGGTCAGATTGATCGAAAAGGAGGTTTGCAGCAGCGTATGCCGACATAAATACGCCATGGCCAACTCGTCCGAGGTGTTGCCCTTGAGCTCAAGGACAATACGAATATCGTCGGTTGATTCGTCCCGGACATCGACGACCTGCGGGATTTTTCGACCGCTGACGAACTCGGCGATCTTTTCCACCAGCTGGGCCTTGTTGACGGTATACGGCAGGGAGGTAATGACAATCTGACGCTTGCCGCGCGGCAGGGTCTCGATTTTCCACTCCCCGCGTAGTTTGATCGTTCCCTGGCCCTTTTCATATATCTCGCGCAGCTCGCGCTTGCTGGTCAGGATTTCACCCCCGGTTGGAAAATCCGGGCCCTTGATATGTTTGAGCAGGCCCGCAGTGGTCAGCGTCGGGTCATCGATCATGGCCAGCAGGGCATTAGCGACTTCTGTAAAGTTATGAGGCGGGATGCTGGTAGCCATGCCAACGGCAATGCCGCTGGCGCCGTTCAGCAGGAGTTGAGGAATAGCCGAAGGCAGGACGACCGGCTCGTCCAGGGTGGCGTCGTAGTTGGGACGATAGTGTATGGTCGCGCCGCGCAGGTCGCGAAACAGCTCTTCGGATAACGGGGCGAGCTTGGCCTCGGTGTAGCGCATGGCCGCCGCGCCATCGCCATCGAGCGAGCCGAAATTTCCTTCCCCCTGAACCAAGGGATAGCGCAGCGAAAACGGCTGCGCCAAACGCACCATGGCTTCGTAGGCGGCCTGGTCTCCATGCGGATGGTATTTGCCCAGGACCTCACCCACCACCGCCGCCGACTTGCGCGGCCGGGCGTCGCCCCCGAGCCGCAGGTTCTGGTGCATGGCGTACAGCAGCCGCCGTTGGACCGGCTTGAGGCCGTCGCGGA
Source organism: Candidatus Binatota bacterium (assembly GCA_011523265.1). Taxonomy (GTDB): domain Bacteria; phylum Desulfobacterota; class Binatia; order Bin18; family Bin18; genus Bin18. The sequence continues at coordinate 10,087 of WTHD01000096.1, read as the reverse complement.
TGTCAGGGAGGGCCCGTGAGGTGATCACACTCAGGGCGTAATTCAGATAGCGCGCTTCCGCTTCAGCCCCGAGGTCTGTGGTCAGGATCTGTTCCGCCACCGCCGCTTTCTTCATACATCCACCTCCACCAACCGGATTATAGGCGAAGTTGAGCGCTGTTCCAACGACCGAGGGAGCAGACGCTCACCCGATGTCTATTCTTGTAAAGGACCGAAAAACTCCCGAGCCTGGGCAATCACGAAATCCGGTTTTTCTTCCGCAATAAAGTGACCGCACTCTTCGACCTGCCCGCCCTCAACGTTGTCCGCCACGCCTTGCCAGATCGGGACAATATTTCCCAAAAATTGGCCACCCCAGGTGCGGACCGGCATCTTGAGTTTTTCCGTACACGCACTCAGGTTCTCCAGGTCTTCGTTAATGCCCGTGCGGTAATACTGAAACCCGGCGCGGAGCGCTCCCGGTGCGGAATACACCCGGACGTATTCGGCCACGTCTTCATCGCTGAATACCCTGGGGCTGTAGTTGTACACGGTCGAATCATAGAAGTGCCGCAAATAGGTCTCGACATTATTGCTGACCAGCTTTTCGGCCAGGTCGGGCATACCGGCGTGAAAGAAGACGTGCCACAGCCGCTGGGCAACCGCGAGGTCCATTTTCTCGCCCTTGCGCCCCAGACCCGGAATCATATCGAGGATCATCAACCGCTCGACCATTTCCGGGTGATCGTAGGCCAGATAATACGTGACCGCGCCACCCCAGTCGTGGCCGGTCAGGCCGATTTTCTCAAAGCCGAGCGATGAGACAAGTTCATACACGTCCGAGGCCAGGGTGCGTTTGTCATAGCCGCTCAGCGGCCGCTCGGAGTCTCCCAAGCCGCGCAGGTCGGGTGTGATAACCGTGAACTGCTCCGACAACGGACCGATGATCTTATGCCACTCATAACAGCTCTGCGGCCAGCCGTGTACAAAAACCAGGGGGTAGCCCGAGCCGGCAATCACATAATGCATCCGAAAGCCATTGACTGTTGCCACATGATGGGTTCCTGCCTCTGCCATAGATATGTACTCCTTTTTCTCTTGCTTTGTATCCGAAGCCTGGAACGGACGGCAAGAGCAGTGGGGCTGCTGCTATCCCTTCCGTGTGATAATTTAGCAAGTCATGGAGACTCCGGTTTTTCTGCGTGCCTGCCGGGGGGAGCCGACCCCGTATACCCCGGTCTGGCTCATGCGACAGGCCGGGCGGTATATGGCCGAATACCGGGCGTTACGCGAACGCGTGCCCTTTCTTGAATTATGCAAGACCCCCGACCTGGCCACGCAAGTGACGCTGGAAGCGGTTGAGCGTCTCGGCGTGGATGCGGCCATTCTCTTTTCGGATATCCTTCTCATTGTTGAGCCCATGGGCGTTGGGCTGGAATTTTCCGCCGGCGATGGGCCGGTTATTCATCGCCCGGTGCGTTCGGGAACAGATATCGACGCTCTGCATGAGGTGTCGCCCCAAGAATCCGTCCCCTTTGTGTTTGAAACAGTCCGCAAGATTCGCAGTGGCTTATCCAGCCATATTCCCCTGATCGGTTTCTCAGGCGCGCCTTTCACCCTGGCGTCGTATTTGATTGAGGGCGGAGCGTCACGTCAGTATCTGGAAACCAAACGCCTCATGTACCAGGACTCCGGGGCCTGGGACGCGCTTATGGGACATTTGGTGCGGGCGATCACCGCCTATGTGAACGCTCAGATTGCGGCAGGGGCGCAGGCCATTCAGCTCTTTGATTCCTGGGTGGGCTGTCTGGCTCCCCAGGACTATCGAACCTTTTTGTTGCCCCATATGCAGGCGCTCATCCAAGGGCTGACACGGGGTGTCCCTATCATTCATTTTGGTACGGGAACGGCCGGTCTGCTGGAACTGCTGGCCGAAGCGGGTGGGGATGTGATTGGAGTGGACTGGCGAATCGATCTTGATGTGGCCTGGCAGCGCATTGGTGAGGATCGAGCCGTGCAGGGCAATCTTGACCCCTTAGCTCTTTTCGCTCCACTCGATACATTACGTCAGCAGGTGCAACGTATTCTGGGTCAGGCCAGGAGGAGGAGCGGTCATATTTTCAACCTGGGGCACGGCATTTTACCGCAAACCCCGGTTGATCAGGTGATTGCGCTGGTCGATATGGTGCACGAATTTTCGAGTCGGACAAGCTGATACGTCACGCTGTCCGAAAATGCAAATCGCAGCCTGCTTCTTATGCAATACGACGCCGTTCTTTTGATTGCCTTTGGCGGGCCGGAAAAAATGGACGACGTGCGGCCCTTTTTGGCGAATGTCCTGCGCGGTCGGCCCGTACCGCCGGCCCGGCTGCGAGAAGTTATCCGTCACTACGAGGTGTTTGACGGTCGCTCGCCTTTGAACGAGATCACCTTTCGTCAAGCGGAAGCAGTCCGACGCTCTCTGGCCCAAGAAGGTCAGCCGCTGCCGGTATATGTCGGCATGCGGAACTGGCACCCCTATATAGCAGAGACCCTGGAACAGATGGGACGGGGCGGAGTAAAAAACGCCGTTGGCTTCATTCTCTCCGCCCAGCAGAGCGAGGCCGGCTGGGCGCGGTATAAGACGAATGTGGAAGAGGCCAGAGAAAGGGTGGGGTCGCTTGCGCCCCAGGTGAGCTTCACCTCTGGTTGGCATAATCATCCTTTGTTCATCCAGGCGGTGGCCGATCTGACCAAACAAGCGTTCTCGTCTCTTCCGGCGGCCCGCCGTGGGACGGCTCCTCTGGTCTATACCGCCCATAGTGTGCCGACCTCCATGCCGAGCAGCCGGGAATATGTCCGGCAGGTCGAAGAGGGCGCGCGTCTGGTTGCGGAGTACATTGGGCACGAAAACTGGTCGGTTGCCTATCAGAGTCGCAGCGGCCCGCCCCAGGTGCCGTGGCTGGAGCCGGATATCGGTGAGGTGATCCAGGCGCTTGCCGCTCAGGGGGCGCGCGATGCAGTCGTCGTACCCATTGGCTTTGTGTGTGACCACATCGAGGTTCTGTACGATCTGGATATAGAGGCGAAGAAGATTGCCGAACGGAACGACCTGAATATGGTCCGTGCCCGGACGGTCAACGCGCATCCACACTTTATTCAGATGATCGCCGAGGTGGTCCGAGCGACCCTGAATCAATAGATCGGGCGGGCGTCGCAGAACCCGCCAGGAAACTGCCATACATGTCTCTTTCTCCAGAGAGCAATCCCAGAGTGCCCCATATCGTTATTGTCGGTGGTGGTATTGCCGGTCTGGCCGCGGCCTACAGACTCGAAGAATTGAGCCGAGAACGAGAGCAGCCGCTTCGATTTACGCTGCTGGAGGCCAGCGACCGATTGGGCGGAGTCATTGCAACGGAACAGAGAGACGATTTTCTGCTTGAACTCGGGCCGGATTCCTTTATCTCGGAAAAACCCTGGGCTTTAGCCCTGTGTCGTCGTCTTGGTCTTGAGCCGGAACTCCTGGGGACCAACGACGCGCACCGTTCTACATTTGTTGTCCACCAAGGGAGGCTTGAGCCCCTGCCGCAAGGGTTTATGTTACTGGCCCCCACCCAGTTTGGTCCCTTGCTGCGCTCGCGTATTTTTTCCTGGCCGGGAAAGCTGCGTATGGCGCTCGATCTCGTGCTGCCCAGGGCCAGGGAACAAAACGATGAAAGCCTTGGTTCGTTTGTGCGGAGACGACTCGGGCGAGAAGCGCTCGAACGCATTGCCCAACCTCTCATTGGCGGTATCTATACGGCCGACCCCGACCAACTCAGCCTGGCCGCGACCATGCCGCGTTTTCTGCACATGGAGCGTGAGCAGCGGAGTGTGATTTATGCGCTCTGGCAGGCATCTCGCCGCAATCCTCAGACAACCAAGGGCACGAGCGGTGCGCGCTGGAGTTTGTTTGTAACCCTGCAAGCCGGTATGCAGCGCCTCGTTTCTGCTCTGACCGAACACCTCACCATCGGAACCCTGCGTCAGCGGTGTCCGGTAACGAGCGTCCGCTACCAGACGGTGGGGTCGGACGAGACCCGCTGGACGGTGGACTGTGCCGACGATTCGAGCCTGCGCGCCGACGGCTTGGTACTGGCGACGCCAGCCTTTGCCACAGCGCGTCTGGTGCATGGGCTTGACCGCGTTTTGAGTCAGCACCTTTCTGGCATCCCCTATAGCTCCACGGCTACGGTGAATATGGCCTACCGTCGCGACCAGATTCTCCATTCGCTGAACGGGTTCGGTTTTGTGGTGCCACGGGTGGAGCAGCGTTCCATTCTTGCCGGGACTTTTTCGAGCGTGAAATACGCCGGCCGCGCGCCGAGTGACCACGCTCTGTTACGTACCTTTGTCGGAGGGGCGCTTCAGGCCGAGCTGTTTGAGCGGGATGACGCTGAAATCCTCGCTCTGGTCCGCAGCGAACTGCACCAGTTGCTTGGGATTGAGGCCGAACCCCTCCTGACTCGTATTACTCGCTATCCGCAGTCCATGCCGCAGTACCGCGTCGGGCATCTTCAGTTCGTTGACGAGATCGAAAAACAGGTAGCCGGGCATCCGGGTCTGGCGCTTGCCGGCAACGCTTATCGCGGGGTTGGTCTTGCCGACTGTGTGCGGAGTGGAGAAGCCGCGGCTGAGGCGGTATTTGCCGGGTGTGTAGCCAAGCCGCTGTAGCCGCACTTTGTCTTATGGATCAAGCTCTCTTGCCATTTCGATAACGTGCAGGGAGGGGTAGGAGGGTAACAGATCGGTTTTGCCCGTAGGAACAAAACCTGAAGATTTATACAGTTTCATGGCCGGGCTATTGTCGGTGGTGACCCAGAGCTTTATACGCTGCGCTCCCTGAGCGGTGGCCCAGGACATTGCCCTATGAAGGAGTTGTTTACCAATGCCTTTGCCGCGTGCCATGGGAGAAACCCATATGCTGCCAACCTGAGCGACGTGTCTATCGGCGGCTTCGAGGTGTCCGTAGGTTATACCGATGGGCTCTTCGTTGAGAAAAGCAATAAAGAATTCGTGATGTGAAAGGCGCAAATTCTTTGCAAGTTGCTGCCAGTACATTTCCGGCTCGTCCTGAATTTCCCCAATTGTCTGGGCAAACGCATAAGGAGCATCCGTAAGCGCCCGTATTCGTAGTTCTCTCAGCAACTCCCACTCGTCCGTTCGTAACGGTCTTATTGAGAGACTTTTCATATTTTCTCCACACGGGAAAGGCAAGCAATATGTCCGAAGAGTCAGCGTCATATGTAGCCCCCACCCAAACCGAGGACAAAGAAGCAACCGGCGGCTATGAGCGGAAATACGAGCATGTGAAAAATCCTTAATTTCCGCACTATCCGAAAACAACAGGACTGCTCATATCAGGCGGACTCGTATGCCGACACCCGAACTCTATCCCTTTATCTTTACTTAACGTTTACTTGAGTACTCGGGGATGGGTTGCTATGGTGCTGCCTTACTGTCGGTAATGGAGAGGGGTTGGGGCAAGTGATTCGGGTATTCCCCCGCATTGAGAACGCCAAGCTCATGGACCTGTTTCGGAAGGGCGTTGAGGGGCAGTGGTCAGCGGCCGAAGTTGATTGGACGCAGCCGTTGTCGCTCGACCGTCACGAACAGCGCGCTTTGGCCATGGTGCTGACCCCGATCTATCTGGGTGAGCAAACGGCCATGATTGGGGCCAGCTCGACCATCCCGCAGTGTTTCGCCGCCCATGAGACCGAAGCCCAACTCTATCTCTCCACCTTTCTTTTGGACGAAGCCCGCCATTTCGAGACCTTGACCCGCTTCTATAATACCCTGAAGCAGCGTCCGCTCGAAGTCCGTCAGCTCAAAGATATGTTCCGCTATCAGGCGCGCCTGTTCAAATCGCGAGATCGGATTGAATGGCTGTGGGGGATACTGCTCAGCGACATTCTGGCCCGCCATTTCTACAGCATCCTGGCAAAAGCCCACCCCACCTCTCTCTTTGCCTCCATCGCGAATCGTATCTTACGCGACGAGGCCCGCCATCTGGCATTTGCCGAGCTCTATTTGCGTGCGGTGTTGGAACGTGAGCCTCAGTTCGGTCCGGTCTTTCTCAAGATGCGAGACGAACTACTACGGCTGATGGAGGCGATGTACGAGGCCCTGAAAGCCGAGGCGCTGCTGATCGGCATCGATGGGCAGACTTTGTTCGGGAAGGTCAAGCGGGACATTGAGAACAAGGCCCGGCGGCTTCACCTCTCCGAAGCAGAAAGCCCGACAGAAGAATGAGTCGGCCGTCCCCACCGACTAAAAATGCCGCCGCTGCGCGTTTCCCCCGTTGGCCGCGAGGCAATACGTCCCAGTGGATTGCCGAACGCCAGGAACGCCTGCGGACACTGGCCCACTGGGATGCTGAATACCAGCACGTGTTAGACGGCCAACTCGATGCGCTGACCCCCTTCCAGGAATGTCTGACCGGCCAGATGACGCTGCCCGTTGGTGTCGTCGGGCCGCTGACATTGAACTGGGGCCAGTACGAACTCGACCGGCAGGGACAACTGCACGAGCGCGGTCGCCGGGAAGACCGGGTTTTCGTGCCTCTGGCCCATACCGAAGGCGGGCTCTCGGCATCGATTCAACGCGGGGTGACTGCCGTGGCGCTGGCCGGGAGTGTCCGCACCTATGTGCTGGCCGACCGGATTACCCGAGACTCGTGCTTTGTGTTCTCTTCTACGCAAGAGGCGCTCAGTTTGGCTGATTGGGTCGCAGCGCATGCCGAGGATATGGCCACCTGGCTCAAAGACGCCGCCCACCCCTCGCTCTCGGATCATTTGCTCAGCCGTCATGCGGTGCTGCATGAGGTGCAGACCCATGTGGTCGGCCCCATGTGTCACGTCTTATACCGTTTCACAACTGGTGACGCCTGTGGGCCCAATATGATGACGCGCAACGCCTATGCGCTCAACCATGCCTACATTAGCGAGCGCTTTACCGCCGAGTCCGGCATCAGGCCGCTGCGTATATTTCTCGAAGCCAATATGGGAGGCGATAAAAAACCGAGTCATGCCTTTTTCCAGTTCCCCGGGCACGGCAAGGTCGTCCATGCCGAAATCACCCTGCCCAACGCGGTTCTGCGCCGAGTCCTGCGCGTTGAGGCTACGGACATCCTGGCCCTGGAACATGCCGGACTTCACGGCGCGCACGCGAGTGGCATGCAGTCTTTTGCCTTTACTCCGGCCTCAGCCATCGCGGCTATTTTTGCCGCCACTGGCCAGGACCTGGGCATGGTCGGTACGAGCAGTATGGCGCAGGTGACGGTCAGCCCGGTCAGTGCCGGCCTGCACCTTTCCATTCGGTTTGCCGGCTTAGAGGTGGGCACGCTCGGGGGGGGGACGAGCCTGCCGCACGCCCGCTCGTATCTGCAACTGATGGCCTGCCGGGGAGAGGGCAGGGTGTACCGGTTTGCCCAAATCATTGCGGCAACCGCCCTGTGCCTCGAACTCTCAGCCTCGGCCAGTATGGCCGCGGATGGGAGCCGGAATTTTCTGCAAGCCCACCTTGAGCGCGGCGGACTGCGAGCGGACGAGTAAAGACGAGAAGCCGGATGTCCACGGCCCGCCTTATTGTCAACCCGACCTCGGGGGGAGGCCGGGGAGCGAGGATTGCCCGCCAAGCCAGCCTGGAACTACAACGGCGCGGATGCCCGCATGAAGTGCTGTATAGCAGCTCGCCAGCCGACCCTGGTGTATTGGCCCGTCAGGCAGTGGCCGCTGGCTGTACGCTGGTGGTCGGCGTGGGTGGCGACGGCTTAATCCATGCGGTTGCAAACAGCCTGGTTGGAACGCCGGCGACGCTGGGCATTATTCCGGCCGGCCGCGGCAACGATATTGCGCGCGGCCTGGGTATCCCGCTACGCCTGACCGAGGCGTGTGAGTTGATCGCGCAACATGATGCGCACTCTGCCCAGCCCGTTCCCCGTATTGACGTTGGGCAGGCGTCTGAGCGTTATTTCTTTTCGGTGGCGCTGGTCGGCCTGGCCGCAGAGATCAACCGCCGCTCGAACCTGATGGGCCGCGTTCGCTTTAACACTGTGTATTCGATGTTGACGGTTCTGTCGGTCTTTCTTTCCGCGCCACAGACGTTCACGATTCGTTGCGACGGTCATGAGCAGCGCTGCTATAGCTGGCTGATTGCCGTCGGCAACGCGTGGAGTTCGGGACGGGGCATGCAACTCGTGCCCGGAGCTCGGGTTGATGACGGTGTCCTGGATGCCTGTGTGGTGCATGGGATGGGCAAGTGGGAACTCCTGCTGCGGGCCTTCCCGCGCGTCTTTAACGGCACCCACGTCTCCCTGACCGGAATCGAGAGTTTGCGCGGGAGAGAAATGGTTATCCGTTCGGAGACTCCAGGAGATATTTACGCCGACGGCGAGCGCCTGGGCTCCCTGCCGGTGACGTTGCGGGCGATTCCTCAGGCCCTATCCGTCATCCGCCCGGCTCAAAATCGCTAGGCAAACCGCCAGGGGTGTGGTACACGGGGGTCGAATCGACCACGAGGACTGCAACCAGAAATTAAGGAGAGATCATGGCCTTCCGGGAAGAGTTTCTTGATATCCGTGGCAAGAATATCCAAATGCTCAGCGGGGGAGATGGAGACCCACTCCTGTATCTTCACAGTGCGGGCGGAGAGGTGGCTTGGCTGCCCTTTTTTGAACAACTCGCACAACATTACACCGTGTATGTACCCGGCCATCCGGGCTTTAGCCGGTCTGAGGGCTTGGAGCAGATAGACACTATAGAAGACCTGGTCTTTCACTATACGGATCTGATGGACCATATCGGGCTCGACCAGCCCTATGTGGCTGGTCTCTCGCTCGGAGGCTGGCTGGCCGCCGAGCTCGCGACGCGCTATAGCAACCGCCTGAAAAAGCTGGCCCTGATCAACCCTGCCGGGCTGCGCGTGCCCGGCTCTCCCATGGCCGATATTTTTGCGGCAGACCCGCAGGAAACGCGCCGTTTAGTCTTCCATGAGCCGGAGTCGGAACTCGCCAGGAGTTTTATCCCGGATGATCCACCCCAAGAGGTCCTGGAAAACGCCCTGCGCGCCCGCGAAGCCACGGCCCGGGTGGGTTGGAATCCCTATCTCTGCAACCCAAAACTGCGCAGCCGACTGTACCGGGTGACCGTCCCGACCCTCATTGTCTGGGGCGAGTCCGACCAGTTGATCCCGCTCGCCCACGGGCACGCCTATCACGAGGGGATTGAAGGTGCACAGCTTGCCATGATTTCCGACTGCGGCCACGCACCTCCGTTTGAAAAACCCGAAGAAACCGTGACGCATTTAACCGCGTTTTTTCAGTAAGGCTCCCCCCTGCCGACACGCCATGGACCATCGTTTGACTCCGGACATGTTTGAGCGGCTCGACGAAAACGACGATGCGCTCTTTTATACGCTGCCGCGCAAACTGGTGCATATCGATGAGGGAGCGATTACTGCCGCCGGCCAATGTATTGCCCAAACGTTTGCGCCGGGCGGCGTCTTCCTGGACCTCATGAGCAGTTGGCGCACGCACCTGCCCAGAGGATTTGTGAAGCAAAAATGTATCGGACTCGGGCTCAACGCCGAGGAGATGGCGGATAACCCGGACCTGGATGAATATATTGTCCACAATATCAATGTTGATCCGCGGCTCCCTTTTGCTGACGCCTGCTTTGATGGGGTAGTCGTGACCGTCTCGATTCAATACATGATCCAGCCGGTTCAGGTTTTTGCTGAAGTGAATCGGATACTGAAGCCCGGCTGTCCCTTTCTGGTGCTCTACTCCAACCGGATGTTCCCAACCAAAGCCATCCGCCTGTGGCAGATGTTGAGAGATAAGGGTCGGGCCGAGTTGATTACCGCCTATTTCCAGCAGGCCGGCGGGTACGAGGCTGCGACCTTTGAGGACTGGAGTCCCAATCCGGGTGGCTCTGATCCCATGTTTGCCGTCTATGCGTGCAAGCAGAATGACCCGGAAACGTCGGAAGTACGATAGAAAATTCTGTGGCTTCCCGCCTGACTTATCCGCAACTGGTTGTTGAGCAAAACCTATGGCGAGCCGGGTTCCACATTGTTACTGGCGTAGACG
>WTHD01000264.1 GCA_011523265.1 Candidatus Binatota bacterium | reverse complement strand
GAGAGGGAAATGTCGTTCCGCCTGCTGCGTCATTATACCGCATCGGTGCGCCACCGGAAATATCAGGGGATGGATATCGTTACGGTGCGGGTCGAAGCGTAACGGCTGCCTGAATTGGCGAGCCAACGCAAGGGAAGGGGCCGAGTTTACGTAGTGATAATCGGCTCGATGAACTCAAGCATGGACCTGACGCATTCCTGCGGCTTTTCCAAAAGAAGAAGGTGCGTAGTGTCAGGCAGAAAGTCGTAATCCACGGTAGACATATCGCTCAGGTCGAGCGTCGGCAGGTATGAGTATGGCAAGGTCGGGTCAGCCCCGATGACCTTTGTCGGGCAGAGGAGCGACTGAAAGTCCACGAGTACGGCAAAGGCGCTGGCGTACTCTATTAATTGCGCCTGGTACTCAGGAGGGCAGCGAGGTTCATACCCCTCTCCATTCGCACACTCACGCAGGGTTGTTCTTGCGTAAAGGTCGAATACCCCTGGCACCACGTGCTGCCAGGCTGGAATGTAAGGAAGAATGTCCACAAGTTCCTGCGTGGTTTTAAACTGACTTGTGCTTTGACGGATCGTTTTGGCCATACGTTTTGCGATATCTTCATAATCCTTAAAGCTCCGGCCAGGTTTGCAGACAGGCGGGTCGAACAGAACCCGGGCTGCAAAGTCGCCGCCCTTTTTGGGTGATAGCAGAGTCGCCAGAGCCGCAACTGAGTGGAACACACCTATTCTGGGCTTTGCTCCATAGTGAAGGTCAACAGCCTCAAGAATGGTGTCGTTGTCCTGAGCCAATGTTGGAAGACTATGGTTTTCAAGATCGCTTACCGGGTTCCAGCCATGGTTTCTGAGATCGTAGATTATAAGGTCGAAATCGTCGACCAAGAGTGACCAGAACGGATAATAAAGGTCGGTTGCGAGACCGTTGCCGTGGCTCAGAACGAGTCGCGGTCCCGACGGGTTTCCATGTTGCCGCAGCGTAATGACGGTTTCGTCGTCCATGCGGACATCGTGAGTGGAAAGCGGTTCAGGTACCTCCCATACGATTTCTGAAGTCACTGGCAAATTCCTCGTTTTTCTGACACGTCACCGCTCAGCCGCTGTAATGACCGCTCGCCCAATTGGGACGGGACAAGTTCGTGCGCGATGGCTGCTGAGAAATCCTCGTTGCCGATGTATTCGACGCGCCAGTGTACTTCCGGCAGCTGTGGGAAGCGGAACATGCTCATTTTTCCCCGATGCAAGGCTTGTGGCACTTCAAACTGAGACACATCAAGGGTAAAACCTAGGCCAAGAGCCTTGATCAGGGCTTCCTTGATGGTCCAGAGTCTGAAGAATAGCTGAATCCTGTCGCGTCCATGTACGCATGCAAGGGTGGACTGTTCATGAGGACCGAACACGGCTTCGCTCAGTTCGTCAAAATCCCTTCGGGGGACGCACTCCTCCACATCCACGCCCAGACGTCCATGGGGAACAAAAGCTATCAAGCCGTGCTTTCCGCTGTGGCTGAGGTTAAAGCTGATGGCTGCCGGTTCCTCGTCTACTAGTGCGAACGGCTTTCCATGATCAGATGAACCGAAGCTGAGGCGCTCATTGTCGCAACCGAGCTGGCGACAGAGGATAGCCCGAAGCGCGGCACGACACAGAGCAAACCTGCGACGAGGACCTGGGAGCGGATATTGGCGACAGCGCATCTGTTCTTCCTCATTCAGCCATAGTAAAGATGATGCCTCACGGCTGGCGTTAGGAGTCAGGTCTACATACATGACGGTAACGGGACCAGTTTTACGGAAGGAACTCCACCAGCGTCTTGCAGCAGAAACGGACATCAGATGCCGGTTACCTCTACAGCACAGAGGTGTTAAGAAGCGTTAGCCTCCAAGTACGCTATCAACTCTCCAATAGTCTTGATCTCCCCGGCCTTTCCGGGAAGGAGAGAGACGTTGAACTCCGATTCGAGCACTTTGGCGAATGACACTGCGTCCATGGAGGAAACACCCACATCAGCAAGTCCCTTGTCCGGATCCAGCAATTTGCCTACCGGCTGTCCGTCTACCTCCAGGTTTTCGTCCGCAAGTTGTCTTAGTCGCTCTTCAACTGAAGCCATAATTACAGTCCTCCTTTTAAAAATTTAAGATGTTAGAACACAATGGTACAATACATAGGCGCTTGGGTCAATCGATTTTTCTCTAGTTTTCTCCGTGACACGGCACCTCAGTTACACCCAGTGACGCCTGCGCTGGAACGGATAGCTCGGCAGCGAGATGCGGCGGCGCGATTCCCCGGCGAACATGCCCTCAAAGGAAAGTGCCAGTCCCGCATCGTATGCCCCTGCAACCGCCTCCGCAAAACCGGTACTGCGCCCCTGTGAATCCTCGTCGGATGGTCGCATCAGGCTCGCAAGCACGAGTGGTGAGGTGGTGGCTTCCTTTCCGTTTGACGAGTCCGGCCATTCGAGATTCACCTGCGGCCCCAGTACCGCGCCGGGGCCAATCTCTACCACTGCATCCACTCCCAACTCGGCAAGCGTGGAGACACCTGCGCTGAACGCCGCAGTCTCGCACGCCTGCATACGCCAGTACGCCCCGTCTAGCGGGCTGTCTGCATCCACAACTTGCCCCGTAACGCCGCTCACCAGAGTCAGGGATGGAGGTGAGATCTCACTCTCTGCAAATGCCACTTCCAGGCCGTTCAGAGATCGGTTCGGGTCCACTCCCGGCAGCGCCGCCATCAGCGTGCCACGAGTCAAGGCAAAGCGCAGTCCGTCCTCTAAGGTGAAGACTCCCGCAGCCTGCGCCGCGGCAATCTCACCCGTGCTGTGCCCCAGAGCGACGTTCGGGCGGATCCCAACGCTTGCCCACAGCGCCGTCAGCGCGCACTCCAATGTGTAGAGAGCTGGCTGCGCCCAATCGGCATCATTCAAGTCGCCCGCTGCTTCGGTGCGCCCGAACATCACATCGAGCAGCGATGCTCCTCTCTCTGCGCGCACCACGGTGTCACAGTGGTCCAAAACAGCGCGTACGACTGGCTCGCTGTTGTACAGCGACTCGCCCATACCAACCCACTGGCTTCCCTCGCCTGTGTACACGAATGCCACCCTTGTTACGGGTTGTGGATCTGGCTTATCAGGCGTAGCGTCGGTCTCCGCGAGTTTCGTTAGCCCTGCACGCAGAGACTGCATATCCCCGAACACTAAAGCGGCACGATGGTCAAAATGGCTGCGTCCGACACTCGCCGTCCACGCTATGTCAGCAAGTGCAGGTGCTTGGGGTGACGACTCAGCAATATGATTGTCGAACCACGACAGGTACTGTCCTGCCATGTCCCGCAGGGCGCCGTCCGACTTGCCAGATAGCGGCAGGAAACGCACTGTGCGCTCCGTTAGTTCCCCCGCAGCTAGCGGCAGATTCGCAACCGGCTCTGGCAGAGAAACGGGCACCTGCCGCGCGGCGCCCCTAAGCGACTGGACTCCAGCACTTCCGCTGCCATTCTCTGTCGCGATTCCGTAGCCTTCCACCACCATATGCGCGTTTGTGCCCGATATGCCGAACGCGCTTACTGCCGCGCGTGGCGGCCTGTCAGGATGGGGCGGCCAGTCGGTCTTTTCAGAAGTCACCCGCACGGGCAGCCGGTCCCAGTCAATTTGTGGGTTCGGTTCCTTGAAGTGCAGATGTTTCGGAATGATACCCTGCTTCATCGCCAGCACAGCCTTTATCAGGCCGGCAACGCCCGCCGCCGTCTCCAGATATCCGATGTTTGACTTTACGGTGCCCATCAGCAGCGGGCGGTCGGCGTCGCGCCCTCTGCCGTACACCGAGCCTGCCGCGTGTACTTCAATTGCGTCGCCCAACTGGGAGGCTGTCGCGTGTGCTTCGAGATAGTCAACATCCCTTCCGGTGAGGCCCGCCTTAACAAGCGTCTCCTCTATAA
>WTHD01000049.1 GCA_011523265.1 Candidatus Binatota bacterium | reverse complement strand
GCGAAGACTTGCAGACCTACGGCATCCGGGACATGGACTCACTGCTGTCCGCGACTGTCCCCTCTTACAATGTCAGTCAGGAGCCTATCAGCGACGAGGCCACCTTCGTTCGGCCGGCCACGCTGCGCGGTCTGCCGCCGGACTCCACATTGGTGCTGGTCAACGGCAAACGCCGCCACCGTGGGTCGGTCATCAATTTCCTGGGGGCTCCAAATTCCAGAGGATCGCAGGGGGCCGATATCTCCAACATCCCAGCCATTGCCCTGGAGCGCGTCGAGGTGCTGCGCGACGGGGCTGCGGCCCAGTACGGCTCGGACGCCATTGCCGGCGTGCTGAACTTCAAGCTTAGGGAGGACACCGAGGGGCTGACTGTGCAGACGAGCTATGGTCAGAACTACCACGGCGACGGCGACAAGGTGAACGTGGCCGCCAACCTGGGCGTACCGCTGACCGAGAATGGCTTTGCCAACCTCAGCTTCGAGTTCAATAACGTGGACGAAACCAGCCGTAGCGTACAGCGCAGCGATGCCCGAGGCTTGATCGAGGCCGGCAACATGGATGTGCGTCGGCCCGCGGCGCAGATCTGGGGAGCGCCCGAGATTCAGTACGACTACAAGTTCTTCGGCAACCTCGGCTTGGACCTGGAGGAGATCAACAGCCGCGTGTATGCCTTCGGTAACTATGCGGAGCGCAAGGTGGAGGGTGGTTTCTACTTCCGGAATCCCAATACGCGCAACGGGGTGTTCCGCGGTCCCGGCGACCTCCACAAGATTATCGACATCGGAGACGGTTTCGACCCGAGGCCCATCTCGGAGGGCGGAAATTTGCTCGAAAACGGATTGTCCAACCGCTGCCCCGAAGTGCAGAAGCACCCGGCGGCCGATTACTCGAATGTGTCGCTGCCCGACCATTGCGCCATGTTCAACACCCAGTTTCCGGGCGGCTTCACCCCGCGCTTCGGCGGCTATGTACGCGACTGGAGCATCGCCTTTGGCCTGCGCGGGACGCTGGAGGACCTGGAGGGCGCCTATGCGCTGCTCGACGGCTGGTCCTACGACGTCAGCGCCTACTTCGGCGAGAACAGTGTTGACTATTTCATGCTCAACACGATCAACCCGCAACTCCTTGCGGTCAACAGGGTCGTTCCGACGGAATACCGGCCCGGCGGTGTGAGCCAGACTGAGAAGACATTCAACCTGGACATTTCCAAACCATTTGATGTCGGTCTCTTCTACTCCGACCTGAATATGGCCTTTGGCTTCGAGTACCACATCGAAGAGTACGAAGTGGAACTCGGCGGGGAAACCTCTTGGTACGTGGCCCCCGGTAACCGGTTGACAGCACAGGGCCTCGGTGTCGGCTCGAACGGGTTCACCGGATTCGGACCCAACATCATCGGCGCTCATCAACGCAACAACTACGCCCTCTACATGGACCTGGAAGCCGAGGTGATTAAAAATGTGACCCTTGGCGTGGCCGGACGGTATGAGAACTTTGACAAGCCGATCGGCGAGTCCGTCAACGGGAAGGTGTCGGCCAGATGGCAACTCCTGGAAATGCTGGCCATGCGCGGTGCGGTCAGCTCGGGTTTTCGCGCCCCAACACCTGGCCAGGCCAATGTGAACAAAATCACCACGTCCTTTGACGCCGATCTTGGCGGGCTGATAGACGACGCCACTTTTCCGGCCCACCACCCGGCTTCGGCTTTCTTCGGCGCCAGTGATTTGACCCCGGAAAAATCCGTTAACTACTCGGCGGGCATTGTCTTCAACGTGGCCGATGTCGATGTCACCGTCGACTACTACCGTATCAAGATGCAAGACCGTATCGTCCGCAGCAGTCGATTTAATGTTGCGGAAGAACTCGCTAAGCGGGGCATCACCCGGGCGGAATTTGACGCAGCGGTCGGACCGAATCAGATTTCGGTGCTCCGCTTCTATACCAACGACTTCGACACCACCACCCAGGGCGTTGATATGGTAGCGACCTATCCATTGCAATCGGTTGCTGGCTTCACCCAATTCACGCTGGTCGCGAACTGGAATAAGACCGAGGTGGACAGCCGGACTCCGGAGTTCATCAGCGATAAGCTTGTGCGACAAATCGAAGAGGGATTGCCGCAGTTCCGGTTCTCGCTGACGGCCGATCACAACTGGGGGCCGTGGCGCTTCCTGTCCCGTCTGTACTACTATGACCGCTTCCGCGACTACCCGACCGATAGCAGCTTCGGCTTTAATGCCGGCGAGCGCTTTCTGATGGATATGGAACTCTCGTACACCTTCCTGAACCTGCCGTTCATGGAGGCGGCCACCTTTGCGGCCGGCGCGGAAAACATATTTGATCAGTATCCGCGCAGGAACCCGCAAGCGGCTGGCGCCGGCCTGAAGTACCCGGAAACCTCGCCCTACGGCTTCAACGGCGGGTTCTACTACCTGCGGGCCGGATTCGAGTTCTAGCGCGTATCAGGCATCTCTGATTGCTTGCACCATAGGAGGCTCTATGGCCCGCCGCTTCACGAAGGCCGAACAGTCGCAAAAAACTCGCCGAGTCCTGCTGGACACGGCGCGGGCCCTCTTTGCCTTCAAGGGATATGCGGCAACCCCGACCGAGGAGATTGTGCTCCGGGCCGGGGTGACGCGCGGGGCGCTCTATTATCACTTCCACGATAAGGCCGCCTTGTTTGAAGCGGTCTTTGATGAAGTCCGGGGCGAGTATCTGGCGGCGCTGCGAGCCGATGTAGCGACGCTGGAGGGGGATGCCTGGGAGCGAATGATGACGGGGGTCGGGTTGTTTCTGGAACGGCTGTTGGACCCGAGTGTGCGGCGCATTGTGTATATTGACGGTCCGGCCGTACTGGATTGGTCCGACGAGCAGCGTCGGGCGCCGGCCGTTGCCTTGTTACGGGATATCTTTGCGCCGTTGATGGACGCAGGGCTCATTGACCGGCTACCGCTTGACGCGCTGCTGCGGCAACTCTGGGCGCTGTTCTTTCAGGCAGCCGTGGATATTGCCCACGCAGAGGAGGGCGCCATGGCCCTGCACGAGCGGTTGGTCGTCCTGCGGCGCATCCTGAACGGGTTACGGTCGTCGGACGCCGAGGGGCGGCGGGACGGCTCCGGCGCGAAAGGCCGCTAGAGCGTGTTCTGCCGGGCTAGGTGATACCATTCCATCAGCAGGTCGTGCCGTCGGCCGCGGGCTGGTTCCGGGCGGGGCGTTGTGGTTAATGAACAGAAATTCTTGTAGTAGGTATGGTCTATCCTGAAGACAAGGGAGGAAGGGATTATGAAGAAGTGGCAGTGGTGGCGGTCTTTTATCCTGGCGATGGTATTGACCGTGACGTGGGCTTCGGTGGCCAGGGCTCAGGAAGCGGGCGGGCAAGAAGCGGCTGCCCAAGATACCGAGCAAGTCGTAGAACTCGGAGAACTCCAGGTGGTCGGCTCCCGCGTGGCAGGCCGCTCGGCCCAGGATTCACTGGTACCGGTAGACATCATTCAGGGCGAGGACTTGCAGACCTACGGCATCCGGGACATGGACTCGCTGCTGTCCGCCAGCGTGCCCTCCTATAACGTCAACCAGCAGCCCATCAGCGACGCCGCCACCCTGGTCCGACCGGCCAATCTGCGCGGCTTGCCGTCCGACTCCACCCTGGTGCTGGTCAACGGGAAACGTCGCCACCGGGCGTCCGTAATTACCTTCCTGGGAGGCGGGGTCTCGGACGGCTCCCAGGCTCCCGACGTTTCCGTGATTCCCGCCATTGCGTTGGACCGAGTGGAAGTCCTGCGCGACGGCGCCGCGGCCCAGTACGGCTCGGACGCCATTGCCGGCATTCTGAACTTCCGGCTGCGTGAAGACCGTGAGGGTTTGACGGTCCAGACCAGCTACGGCCAGAACTACCACGGCGACGGCGACAAGGTGAATGTGGCCG
>WTHD01000058.1 GCA_011523265.1 Candidatus Binatota bacterium | reverse complement strand
CGCCGACGAACGCCATCCCGCTGCTCGTTTTCGGCCAGTCCATTCTGACGAAACAGGAGTTGGACGACCATCTGCGTGAGTTGGCCATCCTGCGGGTGGCCCATCTGACCGGGGCCAACTATGAGTGGACCCAGCATGTACCCCTCGCCAAAGAGACAGGTGTTACGGACGCTCAGGTAGAGGCCCTTCCGCAGGGAGCCGACTCGGACGCTTTTAACGAAGTGGAAAAGCGCGTGATCCGTTTTACCGATGAGGTCACGCAAGATGTCAAAGCGTCGGCTGAGACTTTCGCGGCACTGGAGAAGGATTTGGGGCCGCGGCAGATGGTCGAGTTGACCTTGGCCATTGGTTTCTACGGCATGGTGGCACGGGTGATGGAATCGTTCGAGGTCGAGTTGGAGCCCACGGCCGGGACGTATTCGATCGATCAGCTCCGACGCTGAGCTTAGTCGGCGGGGTAAATCCGGGGGACTTTCCAGCGCTCGAAAAAACCCACCTTGGGTTTGTCCTCCGCCCTGAGGTCTGCGACATGGGTATCGATGTCCCGGTACAGCCGGGCAACATCAATCCCGTGTGAGGTGGGACGAAAGTCTTCAAGCCGCATGAGGGCTTGGGTCAGCAGATTAATCGCGCCCTGCGAGCCGCCCCGATTGAAACGCATATGGAGGCCCGTGGCTAGGCGAATCAAGGCTTCGTAAAATGTTTTGTCCGCCGTGTCGGCCTCCTGCCAGACCTCTTCGAGTACCTGGTGGCTGTCAAAATACTCCCGGCGGTTAAAAAGCCGAACGGCCTCCTTGAGCTTTGGATGCATCACGATTATGACAAGAGAGAAATTTCGAAAGCGAGGATTATCCTATGCCGCTACGTACGGTTGAGCAATATCAAGACAGCTTGAAGGACGACCGGCAGGTCTATTTTCGAGGCCAGCGCATCCCTGATGTGACCGGGCATCCACTCATTCAAACTGCCATCGATCATGAGGCGACCGACTATCGGCTCATGCACGACCCGCAGTATCGGGAGCTGGCCGTGGTCCGTAACCCCGAGACCGGCGAAGAGATGAGCCGCTATTTTCTACCGCCCCAGAACGCCGAACAACTGCTCAAACGCAGTGAGTTGATCGAGACCGCCTGCCGGGAAGGCGGGACGCTGGTCGTGCTGGCGAAAGTGGTCGGCAGTGATGCGCTCTTTGGCCTGTTGCGGACCTCTCAGAAAATAGATGAAGCCTGCGGAACCTCCTACTACCAACGGGTTAAAGCCTTTTATGATTACTGCTGCACTGAAGATGTCAGCTTTGCCCTGGCCCAGACCGATAGCAAAGGCGACCGTGCCTTGCGTCCCTCGGAACAGGAAGACCCGGATTCGTATCTGCGCATTGTCGAAGAGCGGGACGACGGTATTGTGGTGCGGGGGGCCAAGGTCCACACCTCGAATACCACCCACGCCAACGAGATGATCGTCCTGCCCACACGGGCCATGGGAGAAGAGGACAAGGACTATGCGGTCGCCTTTGCCATTCCGCTGGATACTCCAGGGCTCAAGCTGTTGATGAGCGGCTATGGCTCGTACACCCAGCGCAACAGCTTCGATCATCCGGTCAGCTCGGGTGTGAAAATGACCGAAACGCTAACCATTTTTGATGACGTGTTCGTGCCCAACGAGCGGATTTTCTTACAGGGCGAATGGCAGTTTGCCGGTCCTTTGGCTTTGTCGTTTGTTGAGTATCATCGCCTGACCGCGATCTCCTATAAATTGCCTTTCCTTGATCTCTTGGCCGGCGCCGGGCGTCTGATGGCCGAATACAACGGCATTGAAAGAGCCGCCCATGTCAAAGAAAAACTGTTCTGGCTGGCCAGCTATGCCGAAACCACCCGCTCGCTGACCCATATGGCGTGTATGAAGGCACGCGAGACCGACTTCGACATGGTCATCCCCGACCCTCCGACCGTGAATATCGCCAAGCATCATTTTGCAGCCGATTTCCACCAGGCCCTGTCGCACGTCCAGGACCTGGCCGGTGGTATTCTGGTGACCGCTCCGGCGGTAGAAGACCTGCGGAGCGAGGAGACCGGACCGCTGATTGAGAAATATCTAAAGGGTAAGAAGGGCACGTCGGGTAAAGAACGGCTCCAGGTGATCAACCTGATTCAGGACATTACCACCTCGGACTTTGGGGGTTATAACGCGGTGCTGGCTTTGCACGCCGAAGGCTCCATGGAAGCCGAAAAGATGCAGCTTTACCGTGAGTACGACTGGCAGCGGGTGCGCGACTACGCCAGCAAAATGGCGCGGATTGGTAAGGAATAAGACCGTCTCTGCCCGATACCGGGTCGAGACCATAGCAGGGGTGGCTGGTGAGCTGTCCCGTTCTTACCACGCTATAGAGGCGTAAGAGAGTAAAGAAGGAAGAAGGCATGGGAGCACTACGAGCCTTTCTGTGTGCAATGTTAGTATTTGCTGCTGGTTGTGTCACAACCAACGCCACTATGTTGGGTACGGCAACGGTTCGCCGTGCCAGTACGAATGAGTCTGTAGTTAAGTTCTATCGGACGGCGGAGCAAGTGCCTGGCAGATACGAAGAAATAGCGCTTCTACACTCAAAAGGAGACTCGGAAAACACAGACGAGTCACAAATGTATGAGTCTATGCGGAGGAAGGCTGCTGAGATAGGAGCGAATGGGGTGATTCTTGAGGCGCTCGTTGAACCGAGCGTTGAAGCTAAAATTGCAGCAAAGTCTCTTGGAGTTTTACCAGATAGGGAAGGAAGAGCTGTCGCTATTTACGTCTATCCGCCAGGAGAAGGGCCGGAGGGAGTTACGGAGAATCCATAGTAAGGACACTATCCAAAACCCGTCGTTTGCTAGCAAGCGTTGCGGGAGCGACGAAAACCCGTATTCAAAGGACAATAACAGCGACTAAAGGAGGAGAATATGAATCGGTACGGAGAAAACACACAGCCCCAGGCCGCAGCCGGCTGGCAGTTGGCGCGACTCTCGTCGCCCAGCGGATTGTTCGGGGCGAACGGGATGCGCATGGGCTCGGACGGAAAACTCTACGTGGTCCAGGCGTTTGGCAGCCAGGTGAGCGCGGTCGATACTGGCAGTGGCGCGTGTGAAACGATTTCGCCGGTTGGTGGGCCGATCGTGGCGCCGGATGATATCGCCTTTGATTCGCACGATGTCATGTATGTGACCGAGGTGATGAGCGCGCGGGTCAGCGCCCGCACACCGAGCGGCGAGGTCCGGGTCATCGCGGATAATGTACCCGCGGCAAACGGCATCACCGCCCATCAGGACCGCTTGTTCATGGATGAGTGCCGTCCCGGCGGACGCCTGTTTGAGTTGTATCCGGACGGTCGAGAGCCGCGGGTCATAGCCGAGAACCTGCCGCTGCCCAATGCACTTTCGGTTGGGCCTGATGGCAAGCTGTATTTTCCGCAGATCGCGGCGGGTGAGATCTGGCGCTGCCCGCTCGAAGGCGGGGCGCCTGAGCGCTTTATGGATGGTTTTGCCGTTCCGACCGCAGTCAAGTTTGACCAGAACGGCCTGCTGACAACAACCCAGGCCGCCAGCGGGGAAGTGACAAGGATCGATATCCAAAGCGGAGAAAAGACCGTTGTCGCAAACGTCCGCCCGGGGATCGACAATCTGGCCTTTGCGGATGACAACCGCCTCTTTATTTCCCACTTTGTGGACGGTGGGGTCGCCGAGATTCTGGCGGACGGAACTGAGCGCATCCTGGTCCCTGCGGGTTTGCTCGGTCCGTTCGGTATCACCGTGGCTGGTGACGGCACTGTTTATGCGGCCGATGGCATGAGTATGATATCCGTCAGCCAGGACGGGCAGGTCAGCCGTCCAACGATGTTTACCCAGGAAGGCTATCCCGGCTTTATCCGTGGTATCGCTGCCGGTCCGGATAACAACGTGTATGCGACGACCTCAGCCGGCGAAGTCGTGCTGTATGATTTCGGCACCCGCGAGTCGCAGATTCTGGTTAGCGAACTCAATGAACTCTACAGCCTCGCGCCAACACAGGACGGGGCGGTTGTAGTGGCAGAGGGAGGCGAGGGACGCCTGCTCAAGGTGACCTCGGACGGCAACGTCACCGTCTTGGCCCGAGGTCTTGGTCGACCGAATGGCGTGGTCGTGGCTGATGACGGGTCGTGCTATGTCAGCGAGCCCGATAAAGGCCAGGTGTCGCATGTGAATGGTGGCAGCTCAGCCGTGGTCGAGGGCCTGTCGTCCCCGCAGGGACTCGGCCTGCTTGGCGATCAACTCCTGATTGTTGACTCGGGCAGCAAAGAGCTCGTCGCGGTGTCGCTCGACACAAAACAGCAACAGACGATTGCCTCCGGCCTGCCGGTCGGCGCCCAGCCTGGCGTGACACCGCAAATCCTCATGGGGATTGCCGGTCTGATCCAGGGGCCGCTCACACCATTCTCCGGCCTGGCCGTGGGTGGAGACGGGACGGTCTATATTGCTGCTGATGGCGAGGGGAGCGTGCTGACGCTGAAGCGGGCCTAGACGTGGGTAAGCGGCCTCAGGCGGGGACGGCTGAGGCCGTGCTTAGGGGACTTCCAGAATAATCTTGCCGAAATTCTTATTGTCCTCCATGTATTGGTGCGCCTCGGCTGCCCGCTCCAAGGGAAAGCGGCAATCAATAATGGGCTTGATCTTGCCTGCGGTTAAAAGCGGCAGCCAGTTCGCCTGAAAGCGGCGGGTGATGTCGATTTTATCGGCCAGGGTGCGCGCGCGCAGCACGGAGCCAAACACCTGGAGGCGTTTTCTCAGAATCAGCCCCAGATTCGTCTCTACTTTGACTCCGCCCATCACCCCGACGAGAACCAGCCGTCCGCCAAGCGTGAGGCTTTTGAGGTTCTTGTCCCAATACGCCGCGCCAATAAAATCCTCTATGACATCGACGCCTTTTCCATTGGTGGTGTGTTGCACCCACTCGGCGAAGTCCTGCTCTTTGTAGTTGCAGCCGGCAGTCGCCCCGAGGTCCACACAGCGTTGAATCTTTTCGACCGAGCCGGCTGTAATCAGCACGGTTGCGCCAGTCTCGCGGGCCATCTGAATACCGGCCGTCCCCACTCCGCTCGCTCCGGCATGGATCAGAATAGTTTCGCCCCGCTTCAGGCCGGCCAGGGTAAACATCGTTTCCTGGGCGGTGAAATACACCTCCGGGACGGCCGCAGCCTGGGCGAAGCTCCAACCCTTGGGAATCGGCATGGCCATACGGGCATCAATGACCGCCTTTTCCGCATAGCCACCCCCGCCGACCAGACCGAAGACACGCTCGCCAACCGTAATCGTGGTGACTGCCGATCCCACGGCTTCCACTTCTCCGGCGAGTTCGAGTCCGAGGATAGCGGACTCGCCCGGCGGCGGTGGATATTGGCCCTGGCGCTGGAGCGTATCCGCCCGGTTGAGTGCGGTTGCACGCACCCCTACAAGAATCTGTTCCGGACTGAGTATCGGATCAGGGACGGTACTCAGCTTGAGCACGTCCGGGCCGCCCGGCGCTGTGATGGTAATGGCTTGCATATTTCTCCCCGAGCGTGAATTCACTTGCCAGTAAACCGGGCCTTGCGTTTCTCGACAAAGGCCGTAATTCCCTCCGCGAAATCAGGTGTTCCCATCGACAGGGTGATTGAGCGGGCCTCGCTGTGCAGTTGTTCGTGTAAGGAGTTACCCAGGCTTTGGTTGAGCAGTAGCTTAGTCCGTCCAAACGCAGCAGTCGGACCCTGGGACAATTCTTCGGCCAGTTTTCTCGCCTCGGCCATGACCTGGTTGGGCTCGACCACGGCAGTCAGCAGCCCCAGGTTCAGCGCCTCTTCGGCCGGAACAGGTTTGTTACGCAAAAACATTTCGGTCGCCTTGGCCAAGCCAACGTGACGCGGCAGGAAAAAGGTTGAGCTGGAGTCTGGGCTTGCACCGATGCCCAGAAAGGCGGTGACAAGATTGACCTGGGGTGAGGCAATACGGAAATCGCAGGCGAGCGCCAAACCAAATCCGCCGCCTGCGGCTACGCCGTTGAGCGCGGCAATGACGGGTTTGGGAATTTCGCGGATCATGGCAATGGCCGCGTGCAGGACGGGCATCATTTTCTCCAGGCTCGGAATAATATTCTGCTGTGCCAGCGCTCCGACAAAGAACTTGATATCGCCCCCGCCACTAAACGCCCGGCCATTCCCGGTGAGAATCACCGCCCGCACCTCGTCGTCATCCCAGCACTCCATTAGGGCTTTGCGCAGGCCGGCCGAGAGTTCATTATTCATCACGTTAAACTGGGCCGGACGGTTGAGGGTAATGGTTGCAATACTGCCTTCACGACTCCAATACACGGCTTCTTCCATTGTGTTCTCCTCTTTCCCGCTTGGTTTTTTGCACTCTCGTTCGCGCCTCGCTTGACGGATTGCCAGGGGTCAGGAATATGCTGACTGCGTACGCGGGTATTTCCATATCAGACCCGCCCGTACCAACAAAAGGGAGGTGACACTCATGGCCATTACGCAAATAACCCCACCGGAAGCTCAGCAGACGCTGAGCCAGGACGCCGCAGTCGTCTACCTGGACGTGCGCACCGAGGCGGAATTCCAGGCCGGCCACCCCGAGCGCGCCATCAATATTCCCGTGGTCTTTTTTGATCAAGCCGCCGGTCGCCCGGTCCCGAACCCGCACTTCTTAACCGTGGTTGAAGCGACCATACCCAAAGAGTCCACTGTCGTCGTCGGCTGTCAGGCCGGCGGTCGTTCGCAACGCGCCGCCGAGATCATGCAACAGGCCGGGTATACGCAGGTCTCGAATATGATGGGCGGCTTTGGCGGGGGACAAGACCAGCAGGGCCAGGCCATCGCCGGTTGGCAGGAGGCCGGCCTGCCGGTGAATGCCGACAATGGCGACGGCGTGAGTTATGCGTCTTTAGCCCAGAAGGCCGGGGTGGGGGGATAGGCTCCGGGAAGCCAGCCAACTAAGTCGGTTGGCTTTGATTGACCGGCGGGTGTGAGTGTGCTTGAAACCAGGGTGCGGCTACAAGTATGGCGACCATCGCATTTGATACCCACGCCTTTGTGAAAGAGTTGACCCAGGCCGGGATGCCGGAAGCGCAGGCCGAGGTGCTGGCACGCTCGCAGGCGACCTTGATTGACGAGAAACTGGCCACCAAGCAGGACCTCAAGGAACTCGAAGAACGCCTTCGCCACGATATGAAAGAGCTGGAATTACGGCTGACAATTCGCCTTGGCTCGATGATGGTCGTGGCTATCGGCGTGGTCGCCGCGTTGGTGAAACTGCTGTGAGGGCAGGATTCTGAATGGCCGTGTTCTTCCGGCGGACTTGAATTGCCCTCCTACGACGCCAAACACTCCTGAATTGCTGCGTCAATAAAATCGTTATCCTCCGGATTCATACCAATTCCCGCCAAATGTCCCCAAATCGATGGGATCGGTCGATACACGGCGTTCGGCATGCAGTCTGTCTCTGCCTGGCTGTCTTCAGGTGGAAAGTAGAGATCGGTGTGACCCGGCATAATCATGGCCTTGGCGGAAACCGTGGCCAGCGCTTTTCGCCAGTCTCCGTCAAATCCCGGCGAGTCACCGACATTATGATCCTGCCACGTCTTTGCCTGGGCCAGCAAATTATTCGCGTCACACAGGAGAAAGAAGTGCTCCCAAAAATAGACCAGAAAATCTTCGACGCTCGGATGGCCGAGCTGCTTGTACAGCTCTTCACGATACCAGGCCTGCGACAGGCCCCAGCCGGCATACACCCGGGCCATGGCGCGCACACCCGTGGCTGGCGGTTGGGCGTAATGACCGTGGTTCCAGGCCGCGTCCGCGCGGAGCGCGGAAGTAAAGCCTTCGATAAAGACATGGGTATGCGGCGTGGTCCGCGCCGCACCGCACCACGGCGCAATTCGCTCGACCATATCCGGATGACTGACCGCCCACTGAAAGCATTGCTGCGCGCCCATCGAGTAGCCGGAGACCAGGGCGAGCGACTCAATGCCGAGGCTCTGAACGAGGGCGTGCTGCGCCCGTACATTGTCGCGGATGGTCGTTGCCGGAAAGTGCGGGCCATTCATGGGAATGGGCGTCGTGCTGGGAGAAGAAGACAGCCCGTTGGTGAACATATTGACGCCAATCACACAGTATTTGGTTGGGTCGAAACACTTGCCTTCCCGGATCAAGAACTCATAGCCGGTGTGATCGCCGGAATACCACGAGCACAGCAGGATGGCGTTGTCTTTGCGGCTGTTGAGTTCGCCATAGACCTGGTAGGCGAGCTGTGCCTTGCGCAGAATGAGGCCACATTCGAGCGGAAAATCCCCTAACGAAAAAGTTTTATGCTCTGGCATGTCGAGTCCTCCTTTATTCCGTTTCTGATTTCGGCAAGTACTGTTTCCATTGATCCTCTACATATTCCCAAAATCCCACTACAGGATTGCTTCCACATATCGGTGCGAGTTCTTGTCCAATTCTTGTGAGGCGGACTTTTCCAATCTCAATATTATTGTCAGAACCAGGAGGTATCTCCAAGGCAAGCGGCCTAGCGTAGTAAGTCACAATAAAGTTCTTGGGTAGCCTTTGTCTCACGAAACCAGCAAGGCCGTCGAACTGAATAAGGCCAATACTGTCAAGGTGACTCAGCGTATTAAAGTTAATCCCGTAGTTGTTGTAGATTGCTGCATGTACATCGAACACTAACGGCACGACACTTCCAATCATCCAGCCAAACCCACAGAGCTTGGTAAACAACTCGGCTTCGCTCTTATCGAGGTCTGAAAGGAAATTAACGGTCCTCTTCGAGTAGGTCCCCGGAGTGTTCGCCTCGCCAGCAAGAACGCGTGACCATAACTCCTGCATCTCATTGTCAGAAATGATCCGGCATTTGTCGAAGAAGTTTATGAGCCAATCGTTTTCGATGGACTCGGGTTTTGCGTTTTCATTTAACTTCGGAAACGATTTATCAGTAATCTCCTCCATCCTTTCCTGATTTTGCGCTTCCTCCTCAATCCAGCGACGCGCGGCTCTTCGATGCAAGTCAGTTATCTCAATTTCAGATTTAGCCTCTATTAAGGCAGCGTCTGCCTTAGCCTCCGCGATACTCCTGATCTGCTCGGGATCATAGAAAACGCCTATTGCCTTCGATATTTTCTTTACCAGGGTATCGGCAGGCTTTGATAGTTTTCCCGAGTGTATGTTTATGAGAGAAATAGAAGTCTTCTTGGACATAGCAACCTCTTACCTACAAACTCCGCATACTTCCTAGCCCGTGGTGCTCCACAATAGCCGCGAGGTCCTTTTCGCTACGTTATCTTCACATGGCGATATCTCCGTATCTTGTATCACGTTATGGCGCGGTAGACCCGAGCGCGTTCAGGTAGGCTTTCACGCTTGCTACCAGCCCCATGTAGAGCGCATCGCAAATCAGGGCGTGGCCGATGGACACTTCGAGCAGACCGGGTAAATGCTCTGCAAAGTAAGGCAGGTTCTCCAGGTTGAGATCGTGCCCTGCATTCAGACCCAGGCCGGCTTCTTGCGCCGTTTGGGCCACTAGGTGATACGCGGCATAGACTTGTTCTTGCTCGGCACTGCCAAAGAGACGGGCGTATTGTTCCGTGTAGAGTTCAATCCGGTCTGTGCCGACCTCTTTTGCGCGTCTGACTTGGTCGCTGTCCGGGTCGAGAAAAAGACTGGTCCGTATGCCGCTGTCGTGTAAACGCTGCAAGACCTGACCAAGCCAGGTGACATCGCTGCTGAGGTCCCATCCCGCGTTTGAAGTCAGCACGTCCGGCGGGTCGGGTACCAGGGTACACTGGGTTGGTCGTACCTGGCAGACCAAGTCCAGAAACTCGGTCGAAGGATAGCCCTCGATATTGAATTCAATACCGCTGCGGTCCGCGAGCAGGGCGGCCAGGTCTCTCACGTCCTGATGGCGAATATGGCGACTGTCCGGGCGTGGATGCACGGTGATGCCGTGGCAGCCGGCGTCGATGCAGGTCTGGACGGCCCGGACGACATTCGGCTGATCGCCGCCCCGGGCGTTGCGCAGGGTGGCAATTTTATTGACGTTGACGCTGAGTTTGATCATGACGCTTCCGATCGTTGTTGCTCAGTAGTTTGGTCACTCCAAAAGTCCTCGAACCGTCTGTAAGCAAGGGGAGGACCGAGTCGGCGGATGTTATCAGCGAAGTCGATGATGGTGCATTCTGGGGTCCCACCAAATTTAGGTCCACGAAGTCCACGGCCTATAATCTGTTCATAAAGAACTTCACTCGTCGTCGGCCGACAGAGCGCGATACATCTGACCTTTGGCGCATCGAATCCAGTGGTCAAGACTCCATAATTGCAGAGAAACTCGATTTTCTGCTCTTTGAAATCACGGATTAGCGCACGTCGCAGGGTGATAGGGGTATCCGAGGAGACGGCTCCTGAGCTTCGTCCTTGGGCTGGCAGGAGGGCTGATAGGAAATAGGCGTGTTCTACGGTGCAGGCATACACAAGGGTGGAAGTTCCCTTGGGTAAATCCAGAAGACGACGTATGATCAGGAGGTTTCTCTGTTTGTCAGCGGCGAGACGTTTCAAAAATTCAGCCGGTAAATCTTTCTCTCTCTTGACCTTCTCGGCTTCATCATCCGTAAGCGTGTATTCGAGACCGGAGCGGTACAATTTATGGTATGCCCGAGCAAGAAACTGACGCTCACGAAAATATCGTAGCGGGGACTTCTCATATTCCGCGCCGAGGTCTGGCTTAATCAGGTATGCTTCAAATCGGCCTACGAGCTTGTCTGTCTCTTGGTCAGGGCGTCCTGGCGTAGCGGTGAGACCGCAGATTGGAAACAGATCGCTTCCGCATGTCTTTTCAGCAGCGTCCAACAATCCGTTGTACATCTGTGAAACAGCACGGTGGGCCTCATCGATAATCATTGCTCCGGTATTGGAAAGAATTGTCTCGAACGATTTGTCGCCCGACTTGATCCGGCTGTGAAGTTGTTGAATGCTCGCCACAACGGCTCCACCGCGTAGATCTTCCTCTGGAACGTCGCGACCGCCGAAAAATCGATATATGCGCAGAGGCCCAACAAACTGTCGCGAACCCCACATCGACTCAATACAAGCGATAGCTTGCTCACAAAGTTCCTCACTTTGCGCTATCCATATGAGGTACTTTCCTTCCGCAAAGCGAGGCTGCATCCAGTCGATGAATGCCTCAACAGCAACGCGTGTCTTTCCCCCACCAGTGGGCAGAGTAACCACACAACGTGTTTTGTCGCCGTCTTGTCCCAGGACATCCAGCATCTTTGTCTTCAAACCCTTTTGGAATTCGGCCAGTTCAGGAGGGACTTCTAACGGGGGTACATCCTGGATGGTTGGAACCTTGGGGGGCGATGCGATACCCGCGAAAATGGGTGGGAACCCAAGCACGGCTACGAAATCTCTGGCCCAATGCTTGCCCGCGTGCCATTTCCTCTTTGCCAGTGGCCTGCGCATATAGGACGGAGAAGAAATATTATTATCGTTCGGGCTATGCCGCTGGAATAGCTTTTTCACCTTCTCGTCAGCGAGTTGTCTGAGTAGATGGAGCCGGAGTTCGCGAGTATCTTCGCGACTTCCTGTAAACAATTCTGGTCCCTCCCGCCGAACGAGAAGACGGGCAACAGCTAAAGTCGTTAATCGCCCGCTTCCGAGCGATGTCAAAATGCTATTCGCATTGTTACGTTGTGTAGCACCGAAGAGCTTTCCCAGGAGTTGTGCGGTAACATGGTACTTTTTCACCAGTAAGTTGGCCGCGTGCTCAATTTCTGATCCTGTCGGAAAGATTTGCATTGTAACCTCTTGTCTACTCGAAATTTCTCTCCAAAGACGAGATAGTCCCGCAAGAAAAAGGACTGTACGGGTCGTCCCGATTTTTCTAGTATGATGCTACCTGCATCAAACTGGAAGGGGCCATCGCTATGGGTGACTATCTGCAAGAAATTGCCGGCCGTCTGGTTGGTTATGACACCGTGAGTCAAAAGAGCAATGTCGAAGCCATGGCCTACCTCGGCAATCATTTGGAGGAGCAGGGCTTTCAGGTTGCCTTGCAGCGCGCAGAGGTCGCCGGGGTGCCCAAAGCCAATCTGATTGCGTTTGCCGGCCCACCCGAGCCGGACGGTCTGATTCTCTCCGGCCATGTGGATACGGTCCCGTTTCTCGATCAGCCCGGCTGGACACGCGATCCGCTGACCCTTGGTGTGGAAGACGAGCGTGTCTACGGACGCGGCACATCGGATATGAAAATCTTTCTAGCACAGTGCGTGGACGCCGCAGCCGCCCTTGACCTCAAGCGGCTCACACGGCCGGTCGTCTTTCTGTTTACCGCGGACGAGGAAGTGGGCTGTCTGGGCGCGGAACGTCTCGTGCCCGAGTTGTCCGACCTGTTGGGCGATATCCCTCAGCCCCACCTGGCCTGGATCGGTGAGCCGACCTCGTACAAAGTCTTTCATACCCATAAGGGGGTGGCGGTTTTCTCGATTAGCGTCCGCGGTATGGGCGGCCACAGCAGTACACCCGAGACGGGCGTGAACGCGATTGCGGTTGCCGCAAAAGTCATCGACACCATTGGCCAGTATCAGGCCGAGCTGCGCGCCGCACCGTCTGCCGAATTTGCCGAGCTGTTCCCGGACTCACCCTATCCGACGCTGAACTTCGGATTGGTGCGCGGCGGGACTGCGGGTAACATGATTGCCGAGCAATGCACGATTCAGGTCAGCTACCGGCCCCTGCCCAAGGCCGACCCGCTCGATTGCCTGCACGAGATTACCCGTCGGGTCCAAGCCCTTGACCTGGTTGATTTCAGCGGCTCTTCCCATCGGGCCAGTGTCGAGTTCTCGAAGCCGCTCGTGGTGCCGCCGCTGTTTTCGCCTCGGGAAACTCCCCTCGAAGGTGCATTATTCGAGGTGGCCGGCCAACAGACCAGCGGCGGAGCGCCGTTTGCGACCGACGGTTGTCAGTTTGCCTCGGGCGGTATCGCGTCCCTGATCTGTGGGCCCGGCGATCTTGATCAGGCCCACCAGCCCAATGAGAGCATCCGGCGAGAGACCTTTGAGAATGGGACGGGCCGTATTTTGTCCGTGATTGAGAAATTATGTATGGCCGGGCAGTCCTAGGAGCGAACCATGTCAGTACATGAGATACGCCATCCCTTGGTGCGGCATAAAATCGATTTGCTCCGAGAGGCTGAAACCGGGCCCAAGCTCTTTCGTGAATTGAGTGCAGAGCTGGCGACACTGCTCACCTATGAAGCGCTGCGGGACTTGGCGACTGAAAGGAAAACGATCCAGGGCTGGGCCGGAGCGGTTGAGGCGGATCATCTGAGAGTGGACCTGTTGACGGTTGTTCCGGTCGTCCGGGCTGGACTGGGCCTTTTACCCGGTGTGCTTCAGATTCTGCCGCATGTCGAGGTCAGTCTGGTCGGGTTATACCGGAATGAGGAAACCCTGGAGCCCGTACCCTATTTTGAAAAACTGGTTGACCGCCTGCCCGAGCGGACCGCGCTGATTATTGATCCGATGTTGGGAACCGGCGGCACCTGTAGTGCGACGGTTGACATATTAAAGCAAGCCGGCTGCCGGTCCATACGGGCGATTTGTCTGGTGGCGGTCCCGGAAGGGCTGACCCGCTTGGCGTCAACCCACCCGGACGTCGACGTGTATACGGCGGCCGTTGATGACCGCCTCAACGACATTGGCTATATCGTTCCCGGTCTTGGCGATGCGGGTGATCGGATTTTCGGGACGCCGCATGGCGGCTAAAGTCAGACCTTGTGTGACGATAAGAGAAAGGAAGAACACATGAAATTCGCGTTAGTCGGCGTTGGGAGCGGGTCAACCGTGCGGCCCGAGCCCTTGACCCAAGTGGCTCAACAGGCGGAAACCCTCGGCTATGAATCGGTCTGGATTCCTGAACATTTGGCCGTGCCGGTTGAAATGCAGGCGCGCTATCCGGGTTCTGCGGACGGCAAATTCCCCGGCGGGCCGGGCGTCAATCTGCATGACCCATTTGTGGCGCTGTCCTTTGTGGCGGCCCAGACCACCACGATTAAGCTCGGAACCGGCGTTTTTGTGCTCCCCCTGCGAAATACGTTGGCGGTGGCTAAAGCGGTGGCCAGCTTGGACGTCTTGTCGCAGGGCCGGGTGATCTTCGGCATTGGCGTGGGCTGGTGTGAAGAAGAGTTTGCGGCGGTCGGCATGCCGTTTCGTGACCGGGCCGCACGGACGCGCGAAGCGGTGCGCGTCATGCGGACCTTATGGACCGAAGAGACCCCGCAGTTTTCCGGGAAATTTCACGATTTCAAGCCGGTGGGGTTCAACCCCAAGCCGGTCCAGAACCCTTATCCCCCGCTCGTTTTGGGCGGGGAGAGTCGGGCCGCCCTCAAGCGTGCGGCTGAGTTGGCGGACGGCTGGTGCGGCATCCGCTATACCCCCGAGAGCGTCAAACCGTATGTGAGCCAACTCGAAGAATTGACCCAACAGGCCGGCCGCGATTTCTCCCAATTTGAGATTACCGTTGGGCTTGAGCCCG
The DNA here is from genome assembly GCA_011523265.1 of Candidatus Binatota bacterium. Classification (GTDB taxonomy): domain Bacteria; phylum Desulfobacterota; class Binatia; order Bin18; family Bin18; genus Bin18. The sequence goes on along the minus strand of WTHD01000058.1, from coordinate 3,473 downwards.
GTGTTCAGCCGACGCTGGATACGGTGAAACAGTTTGAAGACGCCGGGGTGCACCGCCTGTTCGTGTTTGCTCCGGGTTGGGTGCCGCGTCGAAAATTTCAGACCGACCTGTATCCGCAGATGGAAACGTTTGCCAACGACGTGATGGCCAAGGCGTGACCGCCGGTTCAATACGGCCACGATACCAAGTAAAGGATACCATATGGCGAAAGAGCAGATATCCCGTCGGACCTTTCTCAAGAATACCAGCGCAGTGGTGACCGCAGCCGCATTAGCCGGTAATCTTACTCAGCCTCGACCCGCCGCGGCACAATCTACCGGTCGGCTCCGGTTCGGAGTGCAAACTCCACCGCAGCATGTGTCCTACAGTCAAGTGCAGGACGTATGGCTGGAAGCTGATGAACTTGGCTACGATAGCGCTTTTGGCTTCGATCACTTTCTTCCTATCTTTTCCGATCCAGCCGGCCCGTGTTTGGAAGGCTGGACCTTGCTCGCGGCGCTTGCCGCTCAGACGAAGCGGTTGAAAACCGGCCTGCTCGTCACTGGCAACACGTATCGTAATCCGGCATTACTCGCCAAAATGGCGGCAACGGTCGATCATGTGAGTGGCGGACGCCTGATTCTGGGGATGGGCGCGGGCTGGTTTAAGCTGGAACACGACGCGTTTGGCATCCCGTTCTACACGCCGGGCGGGCGAGCACGCCGTCTGGTCGAAGCTGTCGAACTCGTCAAAATGCTCTTCACCCAGGAAAAGACAACGTATGAGGGCAAATACTATCAGATCAAAGATGCCCCATTTGAGCCTAAGCCGCTCCAGAAACCCTATCCACCGATTTTGATTGGTGGAATGGGACCCAAGGTCGTCCAGCCGCTGGTCGCTCGACATGCCGATATCTGGCATTTCTTTGTGCGTAAAGGAGGAGCCGAAGCGGCCAAAAAGATCGCGGTAAAATTCGACACTATCTGCAAAGAGGTCGGTCGCGACCCCGCCGAGATACAGAAGTCCACATCGCTCAATTCTGAACAGCTTAAACAGTCGCCTGACGCTGTCAGGGCAGCGGTCCAGGCGTATGCGGATGCTGGAGTGCAGTATTTCATTGTATCGATGTATCCCGACTACGATATGGCGTCCTTCCGTCGCTTTGCCAAAGAAGTCATGCCGGCATTCCGTCAGGCGTAGGAGCGTATGCAAACGAAAATACCCGCTGTTTTTATGCGGGGCGGGACCAGCCGGGCGGTCTGCTTCCGGGAAGAGGTGTTGGCTGCCTATCCGCCGCCCGTGCGTGAACGCATCATCCTGGCCGCCCTGGGCAGTCCCGATGTCCACGGTCGGCAGATAGACGGTCTCGGCGGTGGTATTTCTTCTCTCAGCAAAGTCGTGATTGTGGGCCGCAGTACGGAGGCGGACAGCGATGTCACTTTTACCTTTGGCCAGGTTGACGTGCGCACGCCACATATCGACTGGAGCGGCACCTGCGGCAATATGGCGGCGGCAGTCGGTCCGTTTGCCATAGACGAGAATATGATTCCCGCGGTAGAGCCGGTGACCACGGTCCGGGTGTTCTCGACGAATACGGGCAAACGCTATATCGCCCTGGTCCCGGTCCGTGCCGGCCAGGCTGCGGTTGAGGGCGAGTATATGATTGATGGCGTTCCCGCTCCGGGAGCGTGTATTACCCTGGAGTACCCGGACCCGGGTGGCTCGCTCGGAGGGAAGTTGTTGCCTACCGGCCTGCCTCGCCAGCGGTGTGAACTGGCGGACTCACGTGTTGTGACGATCTCGGTTGTTGACGCCGCGATTCCGACGGTTTTTGTCCGTGCCGAAGAGTTGGGTGTCGATACCACTCAACTCGCGCCCGCGCTCGATGCGGAGCGGACCTTACAGCGGACACTGGAAGAGATACGCTGCAGAGCGGCCGTCCTGCTGGGTCTCACCCTCAGCCTTGAGAAGGCCCACGAGCAGTTTCAACATACGCCCAAAGTCGTGCTGGTTGCCCCACCGGCAGCCTACCTGGCAAGTAGTGGCAAGAGGGTAGAGGCGGGAAGTATTGACCTGCTGGCCCGCGCGATTTCCATGCGGAATACCCACCGCACCGTGCCGGGGACGGTCGCGATGTGTACCGCTCTTGCCGCTCAGGTTGAAGGCACTGTCGTGCACGAAGTTACCCGGCGTGCTGCCACACACGACATCCGGATCGGGCATCCTGCCGGGGTCATGGAGGTCGGGGCCACGGTCTCACGCCGAGGCGGAGAGTGGTACGCCGAGCGGGTGACAACCAAGCGGACGGCGCGGCGGATTATGGAGGGGGCGGTCCTGGTGCCTCAAAAATATCTGGACGGCACGGTCTGGTTTGGGGCGGAGAAGAGCGACGCCTAGGGGCGACACTCATGCTCCACCGAGATCATCAACCCGAGCAGTCCTGCATTAACTCCAGGGTCGTGCCGTCCGGATCGCGGAAGTATACGGCCTTGACCTTCCCGTAGCCTTCCCCCTCCAGATCAAACATCTGTGGACGCGAATAAAACTCAACGCCCTTGGCGCTCAGGTCCTGGTAGGTCTTTTCAATGTCTTTGACCCAAAACGCGACCTCTGTGATGCCGGGGTTGGCCAGACCTGGATACGGCTTGCCCGTGTCGCCGGGCTCAATAAAATGCAGGAGCTCGATCGGCGGACCTTTGGGGTCATCCTCGTAACGCAGGTAGACGGCGCGCAGTTTTGTCTCCGGCACCTGGGTGACCGTGCTTGCCTCTTCTCCCTCAATGGTCACATCACCAATGACCTTAAGCCCCAGCATGTCCCGATAAAACTCGACGGCCCGGTCCATATTCCGAACCGTAATACCAACGTGTGCAACAGCTCCGAGCATAATGGCTCCCTCCTTATCCTATGCCCCTGTCAGGGGATGGCGCAGAGCGCCGGTGTGGATTTCTTTGTTCCTAGCACAGTTCGCTTGCACAATGGGAGAGGCGGGCGACGATTGTTCTGTCTCGTGTCTCAGGGCTTACGATCCATAGCCCGTCGTGACTTCCACCTGGATATTATCCGGGTCACGCACATACACCGAGCCTCTCTCACGCGAGCCGTGGAGAGAGTAGGGCAGGCCCCTTTCGTCCAGGTTAGCCAATAAGGCTTGAAACTGCTCGGACGTGGCCTTGAGCGCAACATGATGCATGCTGCCCACGCCCCGCACGGTCGGCTCGGTGTCTTTCTGTGGAAAATCAAAGAACGCGAGCTGGTTCCCACCGCCCATATCCAGAAAGATGTGGGTGGACGTTGGCTCGTCACGATTGGTGACGATCTTGGTCAGCCGCATGCCGATAACCTCGGTATAGAACTGAATCGTCCTTTCGAGGTCCAGGCTGATCAGCGCCAGATGGTCAACTCCGCCGGTATACTGGGGCGGCGCTGTTGGCCGGTCACCGGCGAGATATTTTTGCCTGAGCGCTTCTCGGCGCGTTTGATAGGTGTTGAGG
>WTHD01000291.1 GCA_011523265.1 Candidatus Binatota bacterium | reverse complement strand
TTGTGGAGGTGTCGGTGTGAATATCCGAAAACTCATTATTGAGGATGTCCGCTGCTTTGCTGGCCGGCAGGAGTTCAATATCCGCCCCCTGACCTTTCTGGTTGGCGAGAATAGTACGGGCAAATCTACTGTTTTGGCATGTTTTGAAACCTTGACGACTTTCATGAGAAACAGGACAGATGGTTTAGATTTCAACGTCGAACCGTACCAGATGGGCTCTTTTGTGGATATTGTTAGAAAGTCGAATCCCAGGAAAAAGAGGTTTCGGCTGGGTGTTGCGTCTCAATCCGAGGAAGGAGGGATCGAGTACATCTTGGAATGTGTGGAAAGAGAGAAAGGCTCAGAACCTGTCGTCTTGGAGGAAAGATGTATTTTTGAAAATGGCGAAATCGTTGTCAAAGAAGCAAGGCAACAGGCCACCCTCTCAACTAGAGCATCATGGCTAGACTTCGGGGTTACTTCAGAGAGAGCGGATCGAATTGAAAGGTCGGCACTACTTTCTTCGGTAAACTTCGGGGTTACTTCAGAGAAAATCGATCGAATTGAAAAATTTACTGTAGAAACGATGCTGTCGTCTTTGAGCTTTCATGCCTTTGAACTATTAAGGCTCCTATTATTCTCGCTGAGCGTGAAGGTCAGTGACAGAGGCCCGCTTCAACTGTCGTCCGATGAAGCTAAATTTCAGAGCTTTCTGGAACTGTCACAACCTCTTTGGAAGCAGGCATCTTCTTCTCTATCTGGGACGCGAAGTTTTGCCCCGATACGTTCTAAGCCTCAACGGACCTACAATCCACTAAAGGAAGCGGCCTCTCCTGAAGGGAGCGACGTACCTGTCCGGCTCATGAATATGTCCAAGGCAGATAGTGAGGCATGGCAAAAACTGAGGCAGGGTTTAGTCGAGTTCGGCAAGGCATCTGGACTGTTCACCGCCATAGATGTCAGAAGACTCGGAAAATCCACAGGCGATCCATTTCAGCTACAAATCAAAGTCAAAGGTCCCAAGGTGAATATGATCGATGTGGGTTACGGTGTGAACCAACTCCTTCCCATTTTGGTACGAATTTTCAGCGAATCCGAGAGAACGACTTTTTTAATGCAGCAACCGGAGGTTCACCTACATCCAAGAGGACAAGCGGAGTTGTCGTCTCTTTTGATCGATCTGGTCAAACAGAGGGGACATAAATTTATAATCGAAACGCACAGCGACTCCATGATTGACCGTACTCGTATCGAGATCATGAAAAAAAGAATCTCGCAGGAAAACGTTTCGCTCATTTATCTGGAGCCGGTGGGGAACAGCGTCAAGGTTCACAATATTGCGTTTGACGAGCAAGCGAATTTTATTAGCGCACCAGGCAGTTACAGAGACTTTTTTCTTCATGAATCCGACAAACTGCTCGGCTTTGCTTAGGGGCTCCCGCATGTGCTTGATTCTGGACACGAACAGGTATGGCCTCTTTCTCGATCCGACTAATGAAGACATGAAACCCGTGAGAGAATGGATAGACAAGAAGAACGGTAAAATTGCCTATTCACCAATAGGCAGAATGAGGGACGAATTAGCAAAGTATCCGAAAATGAGAAGGCAGTTTGAACAATACCGCCGGGCCGACAAGCTCAAAAATATACCTGTAGAAATCGTAGAGGAGAGGAAGAGCCGTCTGTCGGACTTGCGCTCTGACGACCCAGACATTATCGCTCTCGCTCAAGTCTCCGAGGTCAATTTGCTGATCTCAGGCGACGAGAATTTGCATACCGATTTCAAGCGAATCGTTGGTGGAAAAATTTATCAAACCCGATCCCATAAACACCTGCTTCGCAACGATCTCTGTCCATAACCCCGGCTGATATCGCACCAAACAATGGCCCTCCACCCCGACTTCCCCGATTCTCCCCACGCGATTCTTGACCCGGAGCTTCGCTGGTTCCCTGCGGATGAAACTCTGCGTGAGACGAGTGCCGAGAAGCTGATGCCTCCGCTTGTGGCACAATTGCGACGCAAGGTGAAGGAATTCCGCGACAGCGGCTATGCGGGTGCCAGCGATACCAGCAAAAGCCTGCTCAATTGGTGGTTTGTAGAGCCGCACCTGCTGCCGAAAGCAGACGGCAGCATGGAGAAGTTTGAATACTTTTTCGCCCAGCGCGAGGCGTTGGAAACCATCATTTACCTGTACGATGTAGTGGGCGCGAAGGACAAATACGATCTGATGCGTTTTGACGCCAGCGGCATTGTCTCCAGCGGCATGTTCGATGAGAGCTGGCGTCGGTATGTGGTCAAAATGGCCACCGGCAGCGGCAAGACTAAAGTCCTAAGTTTGGCACTGACATGGAGTTTCTATCATAGGCTGTACGAACCAGATTCCGAACTATCCCGCAATTTTCTGGTCATCGCCCCGAACATTATTGTACTGGACCGACTCTACCGGGATTTTCAGGGGTTGCGTCTCTTCTTCGAGGACCCCGTCCTCCCCAAAAACGGCTACGACGGACGCAACTGGCGAGACGACTTTCAACTGACCCTGCACCTTCAGGACGAAGTGCGAGTATCCCGCCCAACGGGCAATATCTTCCTGACCAATATCCACCGCGTCTATTCGGGCAAGGACATTCCACCCTCGCCCGATGATGAGGACACCAGGGAATACTTTCTGGGCAAACGGCCCACCGGTGCGACTACGGATTCCAAAGTAGACCTCGGCGACATCGTACGCGATATTGACGAACTCGTGGTGCTAAACGACGAGGCGCATCACATTCACGACAACAAGCTGGCCTGGTTCAAATCTATTGAAGACATTCACAACCGCCTTGTACAAAAAGGTGGGGCCTTGAGTTTGCAGGTGGATGTCACCGCAACGCCAAGGCACAACAACGGGGCAATTTTCGTGCAAACGGTGGCCGACTACCCGCTGGTGGAGGCGATTTCGCAGAATGTGGTCAAACATCCGGTACTACCGGATGCCGCAAGTCGGGCGAAACTGTCTGAGCAGCACAGTGCGAAATTTACCGAGAAGTATGCCGACTACCTTGACCTCGGCGTCATTGAATGGCGCAAGGCGTATGCAGAACACAAGAAATTAGGCAAAAAGGCGCTTCTATTTGTGATGACGGACGATACCCGCAACTGTGATGAGGTGGCCTCGTATCTGGAGAATCGCCACCCGGACCTGAAAGACGCGGTACTGACCATTCACACCAAGAACAATGGTGAGATTTCCGAAGCGTCTTCAGGCAAGAAAAAGGAAGAATTGGAGCAGTTGCGCAAACAGGCGAATGAAATTGACATGGCAACCAGCCCCTATAAAGCCATAGTGTCCGTGATTATGCTGAAAGAAGGCTGGGATGTGCGCAATGTCACCACCATTGTCGGTCTACGGGCGTATTCGGCCAAGAGCAATATCCTCCCCGAGCAGACGCTGGGTCGTGGTCTGCGCAAGATGTATCCGGGAACCACAGAGGAATATGTCAGCGTGGTTGGCACTGATGCCTTTATGGATTTCGTCGAGTCCATCCAGAACGAGGGTGTAGAACTGGAACATAAGCCCATGGGCGAAGGCTCTGGGCCCAAAACACCACTAATGGTTGAGGTCGATAACGACAATACAATTAAAGACATCGACGCCTTGGATATTGAGATTCCGATACTGACGCCGCGAGCCTATCGAGAATATAAGCATCTGGCCACTCTGAACCCCGCCGCGATGTCGTTCATACCAGTTGCCTATCGACAATTCAGCCAGGAAGAGCAGCGTGAGATCGTATTCAAAGATATTACTACCGGGGAAGTGACCCATACCACGGTGCTGGATAGCGCAGGAATTGCCGACTATCGAAGTGTCATCGGCTATTTTGCTCAAACGGTAATGAAAGAGTTACGGCTAGAGGGTGTTCTGCACTTTGAGGGTTAGGGGGCTTATGCTGCGGGGATGGAAC
>WTHD01000197.1 GCA_011523265.1 Candidatus Binatota bacterium | reverse complement strand
GCAACTTTAAGGGCTGGGGGCATTATCACGAAGACTATGTGAAGGAAGATGGCCGGTGGAAGATGAAAAAGATTCACCTGACCCGCCTGCATACAGAGGAGGAATGGCTGTAGCCCGGTCTTTGCCGAAGCCACATCCTGGAAACGATGTCATACCTGTAGGGGACAATGCGTATGCCTGCGTTAACCGATTTGAGGGATCAAACCTGCATCGTCGGTATTGGCGAGACAGACTACACGCGCGGCACGCCCAAGAGTGCGCTCGAACTTGCCTTGGAGGCGTCGCTGGGCGCGATCGGGGACGCCGGCCTACAGCCCGGAGACGTCGACGCGGTGATTCTCCCCAACGGCGCCGGGAGCGGTGGCACGGCAGGTGATTTTTGCGCAAACCTGGGACTGCCTAAATTCAGACCCCAGCTGCCCCTTTAACTCGACCGCAGCACAGGGAAGTTGCCATTATGACTACGCCCAATATCATGTCGTCCGAGTACGAAAAGGATCCGTACCCGATCCTTGCCGATATCCGCGAGAATCATCCGATCTATTTTCAGGAGGGACTGAACAGCTGGGTCATTTCCCGCCACGAGGACATCAAATCCGCTCTCAGGAATCCGTCATTCACGACGGAAAACTATTCCTGGCAGTTGGAACCTGTGCATGGCAGGAGCATCATGCAACTGGACGGAAGCGAACACCGGCACACTCGCGCTGTCGTCATCCCCACGCTGCGAGGAGCTAAGCTGCGAGAGAACTTCGGGTCGATTGTCGTGAACAATTCTCAGCAGCTCATCGATGCCTGGCGCTACGATGGCAAGGTCGAGCTGGTGTCCCAGTTCACGCAGAGGCTCCCGCTGAGTGTGATTATTGACGTCCTCGGGCTTGACCCGCAAGACAAGCGGAAGTTCCATCGCTGGTATAACGACATCCACGACTACTTTACCAATACGACCGGCGACCCCGACCTCACTGCGGCGGGGCTCCGCACGCATGATGAGTTGAAGGCGTATATGATGCCACTCATCCAGGATCGTAAGGAAAACCCGCGTGACGATCTGATCAGCCAAATCGTGCACGCCGAAGTCAACGGAGAAAGGATGTCCGACATCGATATCAAGTCGTATATCAGCTTCCTCCTCGTTGCCGGTAGCGAGTCGACAGACTTACAGATGTCGAACATGTGGCTCCGTCTCCTGGAAAACCCCGATCAACTGCAAGCGGTGCGCCAGGATCGCAGTTTGATCAAGACCGCCTTTGCCGAGTCCCTCCGACATACGGCCGCAGTGCTGATGATCATGCGCCAGGCAGCGGAGGATGTCGAGTTCCATGGCGTGACGATCCCCGCCGGCTCGACGCTAACCCTGCTGCTGGCCGCAGCGAATCGGGACCCACGGAAATTCTCCGAACCGGATACCTTCAATATTTTCCGTGATGATTTGCAAACCGATAGGGAATTTACCGGCGCCGCCAACCACATGACGTTCTCGCTTGGTCGCCACTTCTGCATCGGGACTTACCTCGCGGCCATGGAAGCGGAGACTGCGACCAATCAACTCCTCGACGCCATGGACGACATCGCATTCGCCGACGGTCATATCCCACAGGAAGTCGGCAGCTTTGTTCGGGCCCCAAGGTATATGCCACTGACCTTCACTCCCACGAGCCAGCCACACCGTCTGGGGAACGGCGCTAACTGACCGTGATGTTCTGCGACCTCGTCGGTTCCACAGCTTTATCTGAACAACTCGACCCGGAAGAGCTCCGAATCGTCGTTGTGGTCCTAATACTGCTGCAAATGCTCCCGCAGGATTCCGCCTTCATACTCCTTCCGAAACAATCCCCGCTTCTGCAACACCGGAATGAGCAAGTCTACTATCTCTTCATAGTAATCCGGCCCATAGTAGGCCGGGCTGAATTGGAACCCATCACCTCCACCTTCCTTGTGCAAGTAGGCTAGCTGGTCGGCCACCTGCTCCGACGTACCTATAAGATGCGGCATAGCTATCCCTGCTCCATAGATGGTGGCTACCTCCCGCAACGTTGGTTTTTTCCCGGGCTGCTGAGTGAAGATCTCCACCATGCCCTGGATACCTGGCACTTCAAGGTTTTCAAATGGCTGGTCCAAATCCAGCTGTGACAGATCGTAATTGAAATGACCCGACATCAGTGCTAGCCCGGCCTCAATCGGAATGCGTTCAAGACTGGCCCGCTTTTTTGCCTTGGCCTCCTCTTCTGTCTTCCCCACAATGGGAATCACCCCCCAGAGAATTTTGATGTCTTCAGGTTTGCGACCGTACTTTTTAGCCCGAGCCCGCATGTCGTCGGCAAACGCACGCATCGCTTGGGGGGTGCGTTGCAGCCCGAAAATGCACTCCGCGTGTTTGGCGGCAAAATCCCGGCCTCGGCCCGATGCGCCGGCCTGGATGAGCACTGGATGGCCTTGCGGTGAAGGCATGACACTCGACGGTCCCGTACACTGAAACCATCTCCCCTTAAAGTCTATCTTCCGGACCTTAGTTGGATCGGCAAACACTCCCCTCTCCATGTCCATTACCACTGCGTCCGAGTCCCAACTGTTCCACAGCTGATAACACACCTCCATGTACTCTTCGGCTCGCTCATACCGCTCATCATGAGGAATGACCATCTCCAGGCCCAAGTTCCGAGCTTCGTTTCCGTGAAAGGAGGTGACAATGTTCCAGCCGACGCGGCCTTTTGTCAGATGGTCTAGCGTAGAGAGCTTCCGAACCAACATGTAGGGAGCGTAATAAGTGGCGGACATGGTAATGGCAAACCCGAGTTTTTCGGTTACCGTCGACAAGGCGGGGACCAAAACAACCGGGTCGTGGATGGGAAACTGAAGAGCATAACGGAGAGTGGGCTCCATGCCGCCTTTGTAGGCATCATAGGCGGCTAGCTGGTCGGCAAAAAAGAACATATCAAACTTACCCCGCTCCAGGGTGCGGGCAATGGTCTGCCAATACTCAGGCTCATACCAGTAATGCCGCGTCTTCTCTCGTGGATATATCCACGACATCAGAGTGTGGGGTGCCGGGCAATGAACCATAAAACCCGTCAGGTGCATCATTTTATTCACAGCTATTCCCTTTCCGGCTTTAACCCTGAGAGCGCTTTATGATACCGGCGTCGGCCTCCCATGCGGTGAGGGCTACCAAAGGAATCTGCAAAGTTTCCCGACTACATGCAGAGGCCTACCGTGGGTATTGTCAAGTGAACGAGGCTCTTGTGAAGTAGCGGCTTTCCATGTCGCAACGAGGGTATGCGTTCTCGTAGCACAAGTCTGTATCGAAAGCATCGCTTTCGGTTTGAATGGTCCTTCGAAGACCGTCCGCACTAAAAATCCAGGTCCGCATATTCCAAATAAGAGCCTCTAACCCGTTGCTGGTGCCTTGTTCATCTTATACGCTAACGCGACGTTCATTCGTACGTCTCAACGGGGAGAATATCCATGTTCACGACGATCGGGGACTGGTGGCGCACGCGTAACGTCGAGAGAAATCGACGCGAACTCATACGGTGTGAATCAAAAAGTACGTTTCGGGCGGCGCTTTCCTCGCTGGCGCCGCATTCCGATCTGAGGCGTTGGAAGCGGTGGGCGGATCGCTGCCCGCCGCACCTGCAAGAACTGCCCAAAGACATCCCGGATGATGTCCCCTACAAGGGCCTGCGCAATTTCTGGTATCCCGTGATGCCGGCGAAGGACCTGCGAGAAAATCAGCTGCAATCGTCCCGTTTACTGGGTGAGGACCTCGTCGTATTTCGTGACGAGGACGGCTCGCCTCGCGCACGGCGGGTGAGGGCGGCGGAGACGCTCGCCGAAGCCTGAATGATACAGAAAGAAACGTGACCCTGAGCGAGATTGAGACGGACTATCTTATCGTCGGAGCCGGGGCTTCCGGGATGGCGTTTGCCGACG
>WTHD01000085.1 GCA_011523265.1 Candidatus Binatota bacterium | reverse complement strand
TGGCCGATCCGCTCTCCAGCAAAAGAGTACCAGGCGCCGGCCTTTTCAACGATATTGTTGTCCACGCCAATGTCGATCAGCTCACCCTCTTTGGATATGCCGCTCCCGTACAAAATATCAAATTCCGCTTCCTTGAACGGCGGAGCAACTTTATTTTTGACCACTTTGACTCGGGTATGATTCCCGACCACCTGAGCGCCCTGCTTGATAGCGCCTGTACGGCGGATGTCCATGCGGACGGATGAATAAAATTTGAGGGCGTTGCCGCCGGTTGTGGTCTCGGGACTGCCGAACATGACACCGATCTTCATCCGGATTTGATTGATGAAGATAACCAGGGTACGCGAGCGTGCGATCGTACTGACGAGTTTCCGCAGCGCTTGCGACATGAGCCTGGCCTGCAGACCCATCTGCGGCTCACCCATATCGCCTTCGAGCTCGGAGCGGGGAACCAGGGCGGCCACAGAATCGACCACAATCACATCCAGCGCACCGCTTCTGACCAAGGTGTCCGTGATTTCGAGCGCCTGTTCACCGTTGTCGGGCTGCGAGATCAACACCTCGTCAACTTTCACCCCAAGTTTGCCGGCATAGCTCACGTCCAGGGCGTGTTCCGCGTCAATATAGGCGCAGGCGCCATCTCCTTTTTGCGCCTGAGCAACGACGTGCAGAGCGAGCGTAGTTTTCCCGGATGATTCAGGTCCGTAGATCTCGACCACCCGTCCGCGCGGCAGGCCACCAATGCCGAGGGCGAGGTCCAAGCCCAGCGAGCCGGTCGAAACTGAGGCGATGTTGCGCACCAGGGCGTCCTCACCGAGCTTCATGATCGAGCCCTTGCCAAACTGCTTTTCGATCTGACTGACCGCTAAGTCTAACGCTCGTTCACGATCTCTGTCCTCTGCCATATATACACTCCTTACTGTTGTAGGCGGTGGGCTCATACACCTTCAGTGGGACTCAGAGGGGCAACGCCAAGTGGCGTATAGACTGCTCCGCCTGGCCCCAGGTCACTCTGATACAGGGTCACTGTGTCAATCGGGCTCTCCCCAAAATCGTACTGGAGATACGCCTTGATTCCTTCCAGGACTGGGTTCCAGCCACGTGGAGAGCGGACTCGGCCCAGGGTGATATGCGGGCAAAACTCACGGCCCTCGGGCGGAAAGCCGCAGGAGCTCAGAGCCGCCTCAATTTTTGTATGTAGTTCCTGTAGTCCATCACCGCTCAGACGAGCCCACAGCACCCGTGGTCGGGTGAGTGAAGGAAACGCCCCGAGCCCCTGCGTTCGGACTTGGAACTGAGGGTGAAGCCTCGCGGCGGCTCGCAATACGGCCAGGATAGGCGCAACGCGAGTCGACTCGATATTTCCAAGAAACCGAAACGTCAGATGAAACCCCTGCGGTTTGATCCAGCGGATATCGCCCTTTACCTTTTGGAGAACAGACTGGACTTTTGCCATTTCTTCGCTTACCGGCAGGGCTAGATTAGCTGCGATGAAGGCGCGAATCAACACGGGGTTCGCTCTTTCCCTAGCGACGTATAAATCCTGATTCTGCAATCGGAATTTCAAGGAGCGCGCGCCGCACCCAGTCGAGACACAACTGAGAGGTCAAGGTTTTTATCCACTCCCGGTTACCCCAGAGCTTGTACTGCCGCGACACCAGCGTGCCATCTATAGCAAGCGCCAGGCAGGCAGTCCCAACCGGCTTGTCCGGAGTGCCGCCGTCCGGTCCGGCGATGCCTGTTACCGCGACACCAATATCGGTACCCAGACGGGTACGGACACCGCTGGCCATTTCCTTGACTGTCTCCTCGCTGACCGCACCGTGCTGACTCAGGGTGTTGGGGTTGACATTGAGCAACTGGATTTTTGCCTTGTCCGAATAGGCAATAATGCTACCCAGGAAATAGTCCGAACTGCCCGGTACATTCGTCAGGCGATGGCTGGTCAGGCCACCCGGGCATGCCTCGGCAAAACCGACCGTTTTCCCCTGCTCTTTGAGGAACTGTCCCACCACGCCTTCCATGCTGACATTGCCCTCGCCGTAGACGTACGGGCCGATTTTCTCCCGTAGCCGTCGTGCCAGCCCTTCGACTCGGCGCTCAACCTCGCCTGCCTTCCCCCGGACAGTCACTCGCATGGAAATCTGGGGGAAGTTGGCCCGAAAGGCCAGCTTCCCCTCGTCTTCGGCAATCACCCCGGATACCAGTTCGTCCAGTCCGGACTCACTAATGCCGAAGGTCTGAAACGTCCGGGTCAGAAAGACATCGCCCCCACCCCGCATTTCCCCAATCCAGGGCATGACGCTTTCTTCCATCATGGGTTTCATCTCGCGCGGCACACCCGGCAGGACGAGCAGATGCTTGCGACCGTGCGGTGTCTCCAGCGCCAAGCGGTAGCCCGGCGCCGTCCCAAGATGGTTGGGAATAATGGTTGCTCCGGCGGGGAACTGAGCCTGCTTGAGATTATTCTCCGGCATGGTGCGGTTCAGCGAGGCAAAAATCCGCCGAATATTCTCAGCGACCTCTTCAGAAAAGACCAGCTCGACTCCGGCGACCTTGGCGACCAGTTCCGTCGTGAGGTCATCCGCCGTGGGCCCAATGCCACCGGTGGAAATGATCACGTCGGCGTGAACCATGGCCTGTTCCCAGGCCCATACAATCCGTTCCGCCACATCGCCAACCGTGACAATCGAGGCAACCTCTAACCCGGCTTCGATCAGCTTATCCGCAATATAGTTGGAGTTTGTATCAACGACTTTGCCGGTCGTGATTTCATCCCCCGTGCTCAGAATGGCGGCCCGTTCAATCATAATCGTCCCTCACGCAGATTGGCTCCTGACTGGCGGCCTCGGCAAACGACACCCACAGCGCCAGCGAGGGACTGAACGTATCAAACAGGTCGGAGAGAAAAAAGGCGAGCGACGAGAACCCAGATACGGGTAGTCCGACACGTAGACGAACAGAATATTCCTATCCTAACTGTTTTTCCAATTCAGGCCGAAAATCTGGATGGGCGATCTGGATGAGGGCTTCGGCCCGCCCGCGGAGGTCTTTGCCCTTCATGCGGGCAATGCCGTATTCGGTCACGATATAGTCGGTACAGAAGCGGGGCGTGGTGACAACCGCGCCGGTGGCCAAGCCGGCGACGATCTTTGAGCGCTTGCCGTCTTCGGTCGTTGACGGCAATGCAATGACGGACACGCCGTCCTCGGCCAGCGCCGCGGCTTCCACATAGTCGAGGCTGCCGCCGACGCCGCTAATCTGCACCGGCCCAATGGTCTCGCCATTGCTCTGGCCGTGCAGGTCAATCTCTACGGCGGAATTGATGGAGACGAAACTCGGCAGCTTTGCCAACTCCAGAATATTGTGGGTGACATCGACGGTCGCCATTTCTACGAGCGGATTGCGACCGCAAAAATCAAAGAACTCCTGGTCACCGGCAAGCTCACCGGTGAGAATCTTGGGGGTGTGTTTCACCTGATCAAGAAACTGGATCAACCCCTGTGACAGCATGCCCGAGTAGAGGTTCACCCCTCGTTTGTCTGCCAATCGACCCAGAACCGCATCGGGGACGGAACCTATCCCGAGTTGCACCCAGGCCAGGTCAGGAACCAGGTCAAGAACATAGTCAACAATTTTGGCGTCGCGCTCGCTTTGGTGGGGCGAGCGATAGGTCCCGAGAGGTTCGGCAGACTCTAGGGCAAAATCGATTTTCTCAACCGGCACCCGGCTCTGGCCGTGCGTTGCCGGCATATTGGTATTCATCTCGGCGATCACCACTTTCGCGCTCTCGATAAAGTCCTGATAGATACTGACGGAAATACCCAAACTGACCGTTCCGTCCTGGTCGGGGGGCGAGACTTGCGCCACGACAACATCCGGCTTAATGATCCCGTTTTTGTTCACAATGCGGGTGATCTCGCTAAACCGCATGGGGGCAAAGCCCACTTTGCGCGGGTCGTTTTCTTTGAACAAACGCCGAAGCTGGGGCGCAGCCTGCCAGGTCACATAGCGAAAATTCGTCCCCAATCCCTTTTCCAGAAAGGGATATTTTCCAAACGCCAGCCCGGAATACACGGTCAGGTTGCTGAAGCGCTCGACCTCGTGCTGGAACGCCGTATAGAAGGTCGTCGGTTCGACGCAGCTATGGGGGAAGATCGCAATACTGCCGTCGGGGATGGCTCGTACGGCCTCGTTCGGGGTGACAATCTTCATGGCAGCCTTTCGCCCTCAGGGTACGACTTCGTATTTGATCCCCTCGCCACGCTGCATACGATCAAACGCCTGACACAGGTCAACCAGAGGGTAGCGACCACTAATCAGGTACTCGGTTGGAATCTGCCCGGATATGAGCAATTCGGACGCTTTGCGCACGGCGGCCGGGTTAAAGTGAAAGGGGCTCGACAGACGAATCTGGTCATAGTGCAGCCGGGTCGCATCCAGCGAAACCTTGGTTCCCTGCGGACAGCCGCCAAAGAGAACGACCTGACCGCCGGGACGGGCAAAGAACAGGGATTCCTCCCAAACGCTCGGCTGGGCCGTACACTCAATGACCAGGTCTGCCCCTCGGCCTCCGGTGGCCTCCAGGATTTCTTCCCGGGCCTCCTCAGCCGGACGGGCAATCACGCGGCAGGCGCCGAGTTCGCCCGCGACTCTGGCCCGGTCCGGGTTCCGCGCTACCATACAGACCCGCTCCAGACCAAACATCTTTAAGAGGATGAGGTGCAACAGTCCAAAGCCACCCGCGCCAATAATCACCACCGTGTCTTCGGGCGTGAACGTCACCTGCTGTAATCCAAAGACCACACACGACACCGGCTCCAACAGCGCGGCTTCGACAAAAGGCAGGCTTTTTGGTTTGGAGAACATATTAGATCTGACAATCCGACCGGGAAGGTTGACGTATTCCGCATAGCCGCCAAATGCCATGGTCGTCATGAGTGACGTACACAGGTTTTCCTGGTCACGCCGGCAATAAAAGCAGAGACCGCACGGACCGGTTGGTGCGAGCATGACGTCGTCGCCCTCACGGAAGTTCGTGACCTGCGACCCGCACGCAGTAATCGTTCCGGAGTATTCATGGCCAAAACGGATCGGCGGGGGCATCTTGGGATGGCCACGCAAAAAAGCCTTGAGATCTGTTCCGCAGGTCAGGGCAGACTCAACCTTCAGCACGACATCTTCGGGACCCGGTTCCGGCACGGGCAATTCCTGACAGGCAATCTTCCCTGGGCCAAGCAGTAACACCGCCTGCATAGTCGCAACTTCCTTCTCCGCGCCGCAAAGAGGAAACATGTCCAGCTTTTGTGAGTGATTGGAGGGCATGTTTTCTCTTTCTACCAGAGCAAGGGGCGGACGTGAAAATGATAATGATCCGGAATCTGCCGCATATTGTGGTCGAACATCCACTTCGGGAATTTCCCGGTATACTTTTGTTCGGCCACGATATTGAGGGCATTTTCCATAAACGCAACCTCTTCCGGACGCACATCGACGCGGTGCTCGCCAAGGACCGCGATGGGCACCTCGCAGGAATCGCAGTCGAGAATGGTGAAACGGAAGGGAGCGTAAAACTCGGCATACCACTGCGTATAATGGGCCATCTCACACAGGTCGCATATTCGGCCGGTTGGCATTGTACCCACTGGAGAGGGTTGAGAATCAAGCGGCCGGACTTTACCGTTCTGTTGCTGTTCCGCCACAAAATTCAGGACCTTGTCCATGTAGGCCAGGTCTTCTGCACGAATATCATCAAGCGGGGTTTCTACCGTCACCGTCAATGGGGCTCCAGCTTCCCGGCCGACAAGGGTAAAAGCGAGTGGATAGTGAAATATCACGAGCGGCTGTGTTTCCCCCTGAGGGACGCCTTGTGAGAGCCACACTGGATGATCGGCCACTGGTTATCCTTCCTGCACGCTTATATTCGCTCACTCCGACGGCGCCCTCCCCCTTGAAAGAGGAAACGTGTCCAGCTTTTTTGAACGGAGGACACGTTTCCTCTTTGAGCGCGTATCGGCCTGATGAGCTATATTACGGGGCGGGAGAACGAAGATCAACCTGACCGAGCGGTCAGCCCAAATCTTTTTCACTGTGTATGAGGGTCGTATGAGTGTGCAAAAGGCTCGTTACTCCACAGTCGAAGCTATTGCCGATATCCAGGACGGGGCGAGTATTCTGATAGGCGGGTTTGGCGTCCTCCAGGGGTGGCCCCATGAATTGCTCTTTGCCCTCCGAGACAGCGGCGTGAGCGACCTGACCATCATCTGCAATTCTCCTGGATTTGGGTCGCTGTCTCCTCAAATTCTCGCCGAAAACGGCCAAGTCTCGAAACTGATCGCCTCCTTCGGGGGCTATGCCTACCGTACAACGCCGCTGTCTGAGCAGATTGGACGGGGCGAAGTCGCCTTTGAAATCGTACCCCAGGGAACCTTGGTCGAGCGCATTCGTGCTGCTGGAGCAGGGATTCCCGCGTTTTTTACTCCTACCGGGGTTGGTACGGTCGTCGCGGAAGGGAAAGAGAAACGGACCTTTGATGGCCGGGAGTATCTCATGGAAACCGCGCTCCACGCCGACTTTGCCCTCATTCGGGCGTATAAAGCCGATACGGCCGGCAATCTGCTCTACCGCGGTACGGCGCGCAATTTTAACCCCCCGCTCGCCTCTGCGGCGGCGGTCACTATCGCTGAGGTCGATGAAATTGTCGAGTCAGGGCAGCTTGATCCAGAGGCGATTGTCACCCCAGGCATATTTGTCGACCGGCTTGTTCTACGTGAAAAACCGCTCGACCGTGCTCAGGTGTTGGAACTCATGCGGATCCAAGGCCGAACGATCAAAACGGCAGAGCAGACCACTGGGTCTCCAGACGGCCTGACGCCAGAGCTCATGGCGCTCCGCGCTGCGCGTCTCTTGGAGCCTGGTCAGTATGTGAACCTCGGGATTGGCCTGCCAACCCTGGTCTCGGATTTTATTGCTGACGACGTGACGCTCCACGCCGAGAACGGCGTGCTGGGCTATGGTCCGCTTGCCGCGCCTGGAGAGGAGGATATCGATCTGTATAATGCCAGTTCCCAGTTGGTAACACTGCAACCGGGGGCCAGCTTCTTTGATAGTACGGAGGCGTTTGCCATGGCCCGAGGGGGACATATCAACACGGTCATACTCGGCGGCTTTCAGGTCGCAGCAAACGGCGACCTGGCAAACTGGAAAGCCCCGCATATGAGGGCCGGTTCAATTGGCGGGGCCATGGACCTTGCTGCTGGAACACGCCGGCTGATTGTTGTAATGCATCACACCACAAAGGCGGGGGAGCCAAAACTGCTCCCCAAGTGTACCTATCCACTCACCGCCCGAGAGTGTGTCTCGTGGGTGTTGACAAATCTGGCCTTGATTCAAGTGACCTCTCGGGGCTTTGTCCTCAAAGAACTTGCGCCAGGCGTCACTCCCGACGCGGTACGAACAGCGACTGCCGCACCCCTCCACATTGCGGAGGATGTCAAAGAGATGGAGTTTTGACCCGGAGGTAGCGCAAGGCCAGTGCGCCTCACGCGCCTTTCCCTTAGTGCCAGGACTGCGTGGACTCCTCACGCTCGGTCACCAGCCGGTGATACTGCTCTTCCAGGAACCGCTTGTGCTGTTCTTCTGCCTGGCAGATTGCGTGCAGTACGCGACGGGCCAGCGGCTCTGTGACTTGATGCTCCAGAGCATGATAGTGCCCGAGCGACTCCCGCTCCTTTGCCAGCGCTATTTCAAACAGCATCCGCACGGGGTCGGAGACCTTCTGCCGGTGACATAACTCTACCCAGTGCCGCACGGCATCGGTTTGGGGTGACGTATCATACTGGAGGAGATGAATATTCTGTAAGACCGCACGGAGTTCCGGATCGTCTTCCCACTCAATCCACTCTATAAGGTCGTCAAGATGTTGCTCTTCTTCTCTGGCGAACTGCCGGGCTGCAAGTCGAGCGGCTGGAGTGGGCGCTGCATCTGCGGCGAGCAGGTAAAAATCAATAGCCCGCAGTTCGTCTTTCAGAGATTCGCTCACAATCCTATAGGCTGTATCCTTCATCAGAGTGCCCCTTCCCTTGTGTTGTGTAGCAGACTCCGTCGCTCCTTTACTGGTGAAGAGCTAAGACCGGACAGCCCGCTTCACGCATCATTTTTTCGGTCAGACTGCCGAGCAAGAGGTGAAACAGGCCGGTAAACCCATGGGTCGCCATCACCAGTAAATCCGCACCAACTTCTTTTTCCATTTCAAGAAAAGTACGGGCCGGATCACTGCTCACATGGACAACCGGTTCGTACCGGACGCCCTCAAGATAGGTCTGCGAGATTTCCGCTAAGCGCTCTTTGGCGACCTTTTCCGCCCGTACAAGATTTGTTCCTTCTCCCCCCTGAAGCCGGTAGACGTCCCGCTGGAGGTAGATGTCTTCGGTTGGAACAACGTGGAGGGGATAGACGGTTCCCCCATGCTGGGCCGCAATTTGTCTGGCGTAGATAAGAGCGGTCGACGACCGGTCGGCAATGTCCACTGGAACAAGGATATGCTGGAATGCAGAGGGAGTCGCTTCTTCATCTCCTTGACGAACGGTCAACACTGGACCGGCAGACTCCCGGACGACCCTTTCGGCAACGCTGCCCAGAATAAGATGAGCCAGTCCGGTTCGGCCGTGCGAGGCCATCACGACAAGGTCGGCGCCGAGTTCTTTTTGGGCTTCCAGAATTCCGGCAGCCGGATTGCTGTTGAACTGGGTGACAATGTCATAGTGGGTATCGTTCAGATGTTCCCGAGCAATCGCCTCTAACTGTTCGCGGGCAACGCGTTCTGCCGTACTGATATCCGCCCCGCCGCTTGTGTCTGGCTGATAGACCTTGCGCAGGAGATGAAGCTCATCGGTAGGCACGACATGGAGGAGATAGATAGTCCCATCTCCGAGTTGGGCGAAGTGGCGCGCATACGAGAGCGTCTGGGGCGATGTTTCATCCAAATAGACAGGACACACAATTTTGCGAAATCCCTCAGCCATAGTTTGTCCTTTCCTTCAGGAAACAGGAGCAGTCTGTCATTTGTTCTAATGCCACGCCTCCGCCGTTGCGGAATGCGCTTTCACATCGCCGCGTTGTTGGTGGGCGTAGTTCTGCAACTGACGTTTGGCCGCATCAAAGGCGTCTCGAATAGCGATTTTTAAATCCTGGTTTTCATGGTGGTTGACGACCAGTTCAGCACCAGGAACGCTCAGGTCGATCCGAACTTTATAGGATTGACTCTTCCAGTGATGATGGTTCTGGGATTCAATAACGACTTGGCAGCGGGTAATGCGGCTATAAAAGGTATCAAGCTTGCCGGCTTTCTCATGAATGGTTGTCTCTAGGTGCCTGGAAAGATGCAGGTCGCGAGAGACGATTTGCACTGGAAGTTGCATACTTCTCCTCCTCCAACTCTTTGGGTTCACGAAAAAGGCCTACCTCAGAGTGTTGTTGGTTGGAGGCGGACGTGGCTCTAAAAGAGGAGATACGTCAGCAGTTTTGATAGAGGAAATCGTCTCTAAACGGGAGGATTGTGTGGGTGGAGAAAACCGAATCGTTCGGCTGAGAGGAACGGAGCTGAGATGTTGCTCCCGAGTTGGCATATAGAGCAGCTGTCCTCCTCTCTATCAGTCCGTGGACGATGTTCCCCTCGCCACGGCCTTCCACACACCACTCTTTTCTACCTAGCACCCTCACGTTGAGAGTCAAGGTCTAAAATTTAATTTTAGTTATTCTAATAGAAATGGACGCAAACGATGGGGAGGTACAAAAAGCGGCCCACGGAAAACCTTACCACCCAATGATATGTGACGGCATACGTTTGCTCTGTTCCCCACGGATATCCGCTCCGCCGTACAGCGTGCCAGACCTGGCATCAATGCGGATACCCAGCACGTCCCCCTCGCTCCACGCCGGGTTGACCTGGAGCCTATGTCCACGGGCTTTGAGTTCACGCTGGACCTCTTCAGAAATTCGCTCTTCAACCCGGAGCAGACCGGGAACACCATTATGCGGATAGAAACTGGTCGGGAAGTGGGAGGTCGAAAATCGGGGAGCTTCTATGGCGTCCTGCACCTCCATTTCAAAATCAGCCACCGCCAGAAAGAATTGGAGCGTCCACTGATCCTGCTGGTCTCCGCCCGGCGTGCCAAAAACCATACAGGGGTTTCCGTCTCGCATGACCAGGGTCGGCGTCAGGGTGGTACGCGGGCGTTTCTCCGGCACCAAGGCGTTCGGATGCTTTGCATCCAGGAAGAAGGTCTGCACTCGGGTCCCCAAGGGGAAGCCAAGTCCGTCGATCACCGGAGAGGACGGAATCCAGGCACCACTCGGGGTAAAAGAGGCCATATTCCGCTCTTTATCGATGACCGCCACATAGACGGTGCCTGGGCCCCAATTCCGGGCCGCAAAGATGTCTTCCCCTTCGAGCAACGCGGTGCCGGTCCGCGGATTGCCCGGCCGCTGGTCGAACGACGCCTGTCCGTTGTCAATCAGCTCACGCCGCCTGGACGCATAGTCTTTGGAGAGCAGCCCCTCTAGTGGAACATCGGTAAAATCCGGGTCGCCGTAGTATTGCTCACGGTCGGCAAAGGCGAGCTTGGCCGCCTCCGTAACCGTATGAATATAATCCGCACTATTCAGGCCCATCGCCGTGAGATCAAAGCCTTCAAGCAGGGCCAGTTGCTGTAGAAACACCGGACCTTGGCTCCAGGGGCCACATTTGCAGACATCATAGCCACGGTAGTTGAGGGTCGTCGGCTCTTCGATCTGAATATGAAAGTCGGCCAGATCTTCCGCACTCAGCAGCCCTCCCTGTGCTTTCGCATGGGCTGCTATGGTCTGAGCGACAGACCCTTCATAAAACTCGGTCCGGGCGGCTGCGAGACCATCGAGGCGGTCATTACCGGCCCGTTCTTCGGCCGCCATCAGACGCCGAAATGTCCGGGCCAGGTCCGGGTTCGTCACGATTTGACCGACATCGGGCAGGTGTCCGTCCGGCAGATAGACTTTGGCTGAAGACGGCCAGTGTTTCCTGAAATGCTCGGCATTACCGGCAATCGAAAAATCCATATTCAGATAGGCCGGCGCCGGGCCACGGAGAGCCCAGTGCATGGGAAAACCGTTCTCAGCCAGTTCCAGCGCGGGTGCGACCACTCGGGCAAAGCTGCACGTCCCAAATCGTTGCAGCACGGAAATGAAGGCGTCCGGGGCCGCACACGGTCCGGCTGCCAGGGCTCCGCTGCCTGGGATGAGGGTCATGCCCTGCTGCTGAAACCATTCAAGTGTTGCCGCTTTGGGTGCAACAGTATTACCGTTAATCGAGAAGACTTTCTTGTCCGTCGCACTATAGGCGAGAGCGGACAGTTCGCCTCCGAACGTATGCATATGGGGGTTGAGCACGCCCTCGGCCAACGCCGCGGCAACGGCCGCATCAAACGCGTTGCCCCCGGCACGGAGAATGTGCATACCGGCTTCGGCGGACAGATAGTGTTCAGTCGAAATCATCCCTCGCGTACTCATCAGGGTCGGGCGGTAGGCCATAGCTCACTCCTTCAATAGCTCACTCCTTCAGAAGCATCGAGAATCTTCAATCCAATCAGAGGGCATGCTCGATACTTCTGTTGACAAGACAGACGGGTATTACCCAGCGGTTTCCTCACTTAATGCTCTCACCTGCTCCTGTACCACGTCGGGTGGACACAGGGAAAGGAACCAACGACCGGCAAGTAACAGGACGGTAATATCGTCGACAATGCCGACAAAAGGCAGAATATCGGGTAGTAAGTCCATAGGCAGCAGCATATAGACCACCGCTCCGAGCAGCACAGCCTTGGCCCGGAGCGGCACCCGTCGGTCTCGAAACAGCCGCCAGAACAGCTTTCCAAACTGGGGCAGATGCCGGACGAGTTTCAGAATGTGAAGAGGGGACAGGCTCGGGCGTCCTATAGGCATATGCACTCACACGCAGTCAATCAAAGAGAACTGAACAAGAAGTTCGACATGGGTCTGTGATTCCCGCTGGGTCTGTTACAATACGCTCATTCACGCCGTTCGTGAACCTGAGGCAGCCGAGAGACATGCGTATCCTTGTGATTGAAGACGAAGCAAAGGTCGCCAGTTTTATCCGCCGCGGTCTTGAGGCTGAGGGCTATCACGTTGATATCGCCCCGGACGGCGAGGTCGGACTGACCCAAGCGTTCGATCACGAGTACGATCTGGTCATTCTGGACGTGATGCTGCCCAAGCGGGATGGATTGAGCATCCTCCAGGAGATGCGGAAGCATCAACTTCGCGTTCCGGTTCTCATGCTCACCGCGCGTGATACGGTTGCGGATAAAGTCACCGGGCTGGATCGAGGCGCGGATGACTACCTGACAAAACCCTTTGCCTTTGAAGAACTGCTCGCGCGGATTCGCGCCTTACTGCGCCGAGGCAGCCCCCTGTCTCCCTCCACCTTGAGCGTGGCGGACTTGGAGCTCGACCTGGTTTCGCGCGAGGTCACGCGGGCGGGCATCCGGATTGAACTGACCGCAAAGGAATTCGCCCTGCTCGAATTCTTCTTACGTCAACCCGGACGTGTGCTCAGCCGCGCCCTGATCGCCCAGCATGTGTGGGGCGTGGATTTCGACACCTTTACCAATGTGATTGACGTGTATGTCAATTATCTCAGGAAAAAGATCGATGCGGGGTTTCCCACCAAACTGATCCATACCGTGCGCGGGATGGGCTATGTCATAAAGGAACCTGAGGGATAATGCCCTTCCTCTTTTCCAGCCTGCGGGCTCGCCTGACGCTGTGGTATACGGCTCTGCTGACCGGGATGTTGGTCCTCCTTGGGACGGTGGCCCTCATCCTTCTTGACCGGGGATTGCGCGACAATATCGATGCCTCGCTGAAATCGGTGGCCGTATCCATTGCCGATTCAGTCCGGCGGCCCCCGTCGCCGGGCCGTGATTTCGGGGCGGCTTTGGATGCGCTGCTCGGTCCGTTTGGTCCTGGGCCGGCCTCTCGGTTCTTCCGTTTACTCGATCCGTTCGGTCGTCCGGACCCCCGTGTTGTTCCGCGCCCGCGCATGCAATTCCCGCTCAGCCCGGAAGCCCAGTTGAACGCCCGGCAAGGTCGGGAAACCTATCAGACCCTTATCCTCCCCCCTCCTCAGGGAGAAGATAAGGAGGGAATACCGGTCCGGCTACTGACACTGCCGGTTATTGAACGCGGCCGGATGATTCATCTCGTTCAGGTCGCCATGCCCCTTGAGAGTGCGGATATGGCCCGTTCCCGGTTCCTCTTGATTCTCTTGGGACTCATTCCGCTGGCGCTCGGGGGCGCTGGGGTGGGAGGCTGGTTTCTGGCGCGGCGCGCTCTGGCCCCCGTGGATGCGATGGTTGATACGGCCCGGACAATAGAAGCGGAAGACCTCTCACGCCGGATCGAGACCGCAGACAGCACGGCCGAGCTCGGCCGTCTGGCCGCCGTCTTGAACGCCATGCTGGAACGGCTGGAACGCGCGTTTACTGCCGTCAAGCACTTTAGCGCAGATGCCGCTCATGAACTGCGTACCCCGCTCACAATCTTAAAAGGTGAGCTTGAGGTTGCGCTCCGTTCTCCTCCGACACCGGAGGAGTATCGCTCCGTCCTGGTCAGCTGTCTTGAAGAAGTTGACCGCCTCAGTACGCTCGTCACTGACCTGCTCTTTCTGGCCCGCTCTGACAGCGGCAATATGAGCATCGTACGTACGCCGGTCAATCTAGCGGCAGTCCTGCGTGATGTCTGTGCCGCACTGGACGCGCTGGCCGAGACGACCCCCATTAGCTTCAGGCATGATGCGCCCCCCGAACTCTGGACACGGGGCAGCGAGGCCATGCTGTTCCGGCTTATATTCAACCTGGGTGAGAATGCGATTAAATACACACCGGAGGGCGGGCGGGTGACGCTGACCCTGAAACCACAGGGGACAGAGGCATACCTGGCGGTCAGAGACACCGGAGCCGGCATTGCCGCCGAGGAACAGCCTCACATCTTTGATCGCTTTTATCGCGCCGACCCGGCCCGGAGTCGCGGAGGAACCGGTCTCGGCCTGGCATTAGCCCGCTCAATTGTGCTCGCGCATGGGGGGCAGATCAGTGTCGAGAGCCGCGTGGGGAACGGGAGCTGTTTCACTGTCCGGCTGCCGCTGGTTTCGGCGCAGCAGCCTGTCCTATCATCCGGTCAGGAGGAGCCCGAGCCGGAAGGCGAACAGGGGGAGTGAGGCGGCGGGGAAGCGTATCAGACATGCGTCCGATGTTCAGGCAATATTTCCGAAAAGAGTAAACGTGTCCTCTCCACATCTACAAAAAAGCTGGACACGTTTACTCTTTCACCTCAGCCTCCTGGTCTGGATGGTTATTCCGTTGCTCGCCCTCCCGTCCGCGTCTGGCGCCGAAGGTCCTCCGCTGCCAGTCCGCTTCAGCGGGAAGCTCTATTTCGTTCCAACCGGCGAGCCTGGCAGGCATGGCGACCTCCTGGCCTTCGGGATTTCCAAAGAAGAGGAAGTCTATCTTCAGGTCGATGAATTCCGCACCACGAGCCGGACACAAAGCGAGCTCTCCGTACTCCGAGACATGCGTCGGCACAAGCCGAATCTGCGGATCCTCAATGCAGAGGTTTTGGCTCCGCTCCTGACCGAAGAGCATATTCGGAAACCCGTCCTGCTTGCCGGATTTTTCTACCAAACGAGCGGTCGGCTCACTCTTGTCTCAGCCGTCCTTGAAGAAGAAGAGGAGACGCCTCCCGCCCAGCAGACTCCGAAACCAAAAGCGCACTACTGGTGAGAGCCGCTCTCTTACTCAGAAAGATGGCCCAGGGCCGGGATAGATGTCCTCCCGTCCCACATTCCTCGGAGCAGAAATCCTGTGGTACACTGCGATCCAGACTATGTAAGGAGGTTCCTATGGCGGTCAAACCTGGCTGGGAAGGACGTTGCTACGAAGACTTTGAGATCGGGGATATCTATCGCTGTCGCTTGGGACGCACGGTGACGGAGACGGATAATACCTGGTTCACTTTACTGACCTGTAACACCAATCAAATTCATTTTAACAACGAATACGGTAAGCAGACCGAATTCGGGCAATGCCTGATTAACAGCGGGCTCACCCTGGCGATTGTTGCCGGGCTCGGCGTCGCCGATGTGAGTGAGAACGGTTTTAACCTGGGCTGGGACAATGTCACCCTCCCGAATCCGGTGTTTGCCGGTGATACGCTGTATTCCGAGTCGGAAGTCCTGGAGAAGCGCGAATCCAAGTCCAAGCCACAGTGGGGAATCATCAAAGTTGAGACGCGGGGGGTCAAGCAAGACGGCACCTTGGTGTGTCAGTACACGCGCAACGTGATGGTCTGGAAAAAGGCGCATGTGCCCAAGCGCGATCTCTTTCCCGAGTTGAAAACAGATTCGTAGGGGCGATCCCCCCGTGGTCGCCCAGGCAGGGCGGGCAGCCACAGGGGGCTGCCCCTACGTGTTTTTCGTATCCCCTTGCTGTGGGAACGCCTCCCCATATCGATTCAGCCAGGTCACCTCTTCGACCGGGCGGCGGGTCACCGGCCCGAATCTGCCTTTGGGATAGCCAATCGGAATGAGCGCGTAGGTCGTAATAAATTCGGGCAGGTCGAGAATTTTTCGCATCTCGTCCTCATACAGCGTCGTAATCGTCGTCAGCGAAGCACCCAGACCAAGGGCCCGGCACGCCAGCAGCATATTCTGAACCGCGGGATAGATGCTCCCGCCCAGAATCCGCAGAAAGGTTTCTCTGTTCGGTCCGTTGAGACGGGCCTCATGACTCTTGCGTGAGCGGAGACAGGGGATAAGCAGGACCGGCGCCTCAGCCAGGTGCTCGGCCAGATCGGCGGCCGCGCGCACGTTTTTGCTGTTCTCCGGCGTGAGTCCGGCTTTGGCATAATTGGTTTCCGCCATGCGCCAGCCGCGCAGATAGATCTCGGCAATCTGTTCTTTTACCCGCTGTTCCGTGACCACCACAAAGCGCCAGGCCTGGACCCCGCCCCCACTCGGCCCCTGAGTGCCGGCTTCAATCACCTTGTAAATCAGCTCTAATGGAACCGGGTCGGTCTTGAGGCGGCGCATGCTACGGCAGGAATATATAATGTCGAACAGATCGGTCGCGGCCATGATATCCTCTTCTTCTCGTTGAGCTGAACAGAGCATATCTATTCCCTGGAGAGAGCACTAGGATATGCCAGGTTGTCGAATGGCTCCGGGCTTGGCACAATCCCCACAAAGGAGGGCCTCGTATGACAACCCCAACCATCCATGAAATTCCCGTAGAACAGGCCACCCCTGAAACGGTTGCGCCATTCGGACAACTGCTCGGCATCCATGAGCGGGCCAAGCCGCTGCCGGTCGCCTTTTACGACGGCAAGGTCAGCGTTTACGCGCCGGTGACGTTCGAGTCTGATGAGGAGACCATGCTCACCCTGGCCAGCGTTGACCGCCGCGAGATGCAGGTCCAGTGGATGGAGCGCCATTTCAAGCATACGCAGACCTTCATTCCACTTGAGGGGAGGCCGTTCGTCGTGGTCCTTGCCCCGCCAACCGAGGGCGATCTGCCGGACCTCGGACAGGCCCGGGCGCTCCTGTTCGACGGCTCGTCCGGCTTTACGATGAAGGTCGGAACCTGGCACGAGTTTCCGTTTGCCCTGGTCGATCAGTCAAATGTAATCGTTATCCTGCGCCGGGAGACCACGCAGAACCTCATGCCCGACAATGTCGTTGATGGGGAAGCCCATGGGCCGGACCTTGATAAAAAGAATCTGGTCGCCCGGACCGGAGTGACGGTGCAGGTCAAGATGTAGGGCGGAAGAAAAAAGCCTATTTCTTCTCCGGTTCTCCCCGGTCGTTAGTAATGGCACCGCCCGCCATCGATATTGAGCGTTTGTCCGCTCATAAAGTCACTCGCATCCGACGCTAAAAAGAGAACCGTCCCCGCCACGTCCTCCGGCTCTTCGTTGCGCTTGATAATCTGCCGCTTGACCGATTGCCGCCGGAACCGCTCAAAGGTTTCGGGATCGAGAATCGTCTTGCTCGCTTCGGTCATCGTGTGGCCGGGGGTGATGGCGTTCACATTAATCCCCGTCCCGGCGAGTTCTCTCGCCAGCGCGCGCGTGAGGGAAAACACCGCTCCCTTTGAGGCGACGTAATGGAGGGCAAACGGATCGCCGGCCCAGATCGTACTCGACGAAACATTAATGATTTTGCCTTTGCCCTGTTCCTTCATCGTCGGCACGACCGCCTTACAACATAACCAGATGCCTTTGACGTTCACTTCCATCATCCGGTCCCAGTCGGCTTCCGTGATCTGATCGAACGGGCCGACCCACATCCCTCCGTACAGGGCGGCGTTATTAACCAGGATATCGATCCGGCCAAAACGCTCGAGCGCCGCGGCGACCATGG
The DNA here is from genome assembly GCA_011523265.1 of Candidatus Binatota bacterium. Taxonomy (GTDB): domain Bacteria; phylum Desulfobacterota; class Binatia; order Bin18; family Bin18; genus Bin18. Next base: position 581 of record WTHD01000085.1, on the reverse strand, counting down.
CTTCAGTGCTCTGGACACTCGTGACATCGGTGGTCACCTCCACCACCTCGCCCCCCAAGTCCTGGACTTTGGCGACGGTCTCCTCGCACGACAGGACGTCGGACGCGACCACTCGTGCTCCCTCCCGCGCAAAGGCACGGCAGTATTCCTGGCCGATCCCCCGCGCCGCCCCGGTCACGATGACCACTCTCCCAGTCAGTGATGCCATACTCATTCCTCCTTCGTCTTCTGAATGACTTGCGTCTGAGACTCCCGGTTTTCCCGAGGAGTAACGACGAAGTCTTCCCGTCTCTCAGTCTTTTGACTGCGCCGCCTGAATCAGCTTCCAAATTCGCTCTGGGGTGAGCGGCAGGTCCGTGATTTTGACACCCAGGGGTTGCAAGGCGTCCTCGATCGCGTTCGCCACCGCGGCCGGCACCATGCCGGGTGTGCCCTCGCCTTTTCCCTTGGAACCTAACGGGGTGTGGGGGGAGGGAACATTGTGTTCGATAGTTTCGATATGCGGGAGATCGAGGGAGGATGGGATATGGTAATCCAACAGCGTGGTCGTCAGTTGCTGGCCGTTTTCGTCGTAGATGAAC
>WTHD01000480.1 GCA_011523265.1 Candidatus Binatota bacterium | reverse complement strand
GGGCCAGACCAATCTTGCTGATATTCGGAATAAACGGCAGGCTGATCGTATCGCTGTAGCGAATACGATTACCCTCAATCGGCACGACCTTTTTGCAAAACTCGACCTGATCCTTGAGTAACCCGTAGCCCGGAATCGCCACCACATAGCCGAAGCCCAGTGCAGGCTGAATATCCAGAACCTCGATTGCCAGGGTATGGCCGGGCTGGGCGCCTTCGATCCATACCGGGCCGGTCATCACGGACAACTGCTCCATGGGCCACCGACCGCCGTCGTTCCAATCCTGGAAACGGTCGTTGGTTTCCATGACAAAGACCTCCCCTGGCTGGACGTGGGCCGCAGGTGGATGGGTCGCGTCAAAGCTCCTGACAATATGCTCTTTGCTGACTGTTTGCATGGCTTTCTCCTTTCCTAGGCCGGTGTTTTTGCTCTTAACGCCTCATCTTCTCTGCGTAAGCCTCTATCAATCACAAAAGGGCCAAAAGGCAACAGGGCGGCAACGAGAATCCGACCGGCTTTTTTCAGGTCCCAGCCGGCCGCCTCTTTTGCGTTGAGCAACACGCCGCAAAACCAGAGAAACAGCAGGCCGTGAATCAGACCGACAATTCGCACCGCCAGTGGCTGTCCCCATAGATATTTTAGCGGCATGGCAATGCCGAGGAGAAGGAGAAAAGAAATACCTTCTGCAATGCCGACCAAGCGCAGTCGTCCGATGGGGGTATGGGTCATGGTGGTAGATGAATCCTGTTCCTTTCCTGAAAAACCTATGACGACTCCGGTCTCTCGTAGCTGCGCTCTCCCAGCGCAAAATTCTCTGCCATAAACCACCGGAGGTAATCGACACAGGCGATAGGCGGCTCTTGGGGCGGATTGTCCGGGCCGCAGCAGGTCGGCAGGCAATCAATGATCGTGTCCGCGGTGGGCTGCACGAAGAGGGGTATCGAATAGCGGTCCTCCCCCGAGGTATTAATGACCCGGTGCGGTGTGGACCGGACCCGCCCGTTAGACCAGCGGGTTAACAGGTCGCCCGAGTTGACCACAAAGGCATCCGGGACGAGCGGCATCTTCAACCACTGCCCGGATGGCGACAGAATTTCCAAGCCGAGTTGATCCGATGTTGCCAGCAGGGTCATGAACGATCCATCCGTATGCGGGCCGACGTGAAACTCGTCGTCCTCCAGCCTATCCGGCGGCATATACGAAACCCGGAGGGCGTTGAGGGCTTTATATTTACGAAACTTATGCGTAAAGAAGTCGCGCTCAAGCCCGAGCGCCAAGGCATATAAGGGCATCAGTTGGATCGCCAGGTCCTCTGTGGCCTCAAAAAAATCCTGAACCGCCTGCCGGAACAGCGGCATCTGGTCCGGCCATGAATTCTGCCGCGCTTCCGAGCCCGGTCCCCAGTCGCGTTGCAGAATCAGGACTTCACACACGTCGGGCTTTTTCGTGCCGGTGTAATACGGCGAGGTTTTGAGCAACTCGCCCCGCCTGGGTACATAGCCGACCCCGTAGGCGTTCATCTTGAGCGGCAGCTTCCGCTCAAGCGGCAGGCGGTAGAACGCCGCGGTCTGCTCAAGCAGGCGGTCGCGCAGCGTTCTGGCAACGCCGTGGTTCAGAATATAGAAGAAACCAATCTGCTCGAGCGCGGAGCGGAGTTCCGCCGCAGTCTCTTCGGCCGCCCCGTCCTGTCCCGCGAGAAACGGGCCCAAATCAAGGATCGGGATTTCTTCGTCCAACACGCTACAGCGCGCTCGACGTTCAGAGGCGTTGTGCTCGGCTTGCATCATCGTTTCTTCCACAGCCTTACGCGCAGGCGAGAATGCTGCTGCTCTCACTTTCCCGCTGACCCTGCGGGTGTATCGTCCTCGTCTGTGAGGGGCTGGTACAGCTCCGGCCGGCGATCCGGCATGAAATCCCACTTGGCTTTGAGTTGGGTAATCGCATCCAGGTCGATGGTTGCGACGACCAGTTCATCCCCGTCGGTCTGGGCCTTGGCCAATATCTTCCCCTCGGGCGAGATGACCTCGCTGCCCCCGATATACTCGGCTCCATCTTCAACGCCGGCTTTTCCGGCCGCGACAATAAAGACTTGATTCTCTATGGCTGCGGCGCGCAGGAGAATTTCGGCGGTTTCATGCCCCTCTTCTCGGGGGCGGCCAAAGGTGGGCGTATTATAGGGAATGCAGATCAGCTCGGCCCCGCCGAGCGCGAGCGCCCGATATGCCTCCGAAAACCGCCGGTCATAACAGATGAGCATGCCCAGCCTGGCTGACTCGCCGGTCCGTAGCGCCGTCACCGGAAAGCCCAGATTCCCCTCGGTAAAATAGCGCTTTTCAAAAATATCGAGGCCCTCCCACCGTGGCTCGACCACACCGGGAATATGAGCCTTTCGGTATTTCTGGACAACGGCTCCGGCCGGATCAATGAGCACCGCGGTATTATAGACTTGGCCGTTTTCGCGCTCCGCAAAGGGAAAGACCCAGTGCAGTCCAGCCTGACGCCCAGCCTCAAAAAGCGGCTGGGTCAGCGGCGAAGGCAGGCCGTCTTCAGGGAAATCCTGCCAGTCTTCGCGTACCCGTGTGGCAAAATACGGGGTCAGGGAAAGCTCGGAAAAGGTCAGCAGTTCGACGTCTCGCCGTCCGGCTTCCTGAATCAGCGCGACCATGCGTTCGACGGTCTGGGCCTTGGTATTGGAACTCGGCCCAAGCTGGGCGGCCGCTACAGTGAAAGAACGTGTCATGCCGTAAAGAGTAAACGTGTCCAGCCTTTCATGTCTAGTGGAGAACACATTTACTCTTTGTCTCCTTGCGCGTCACTCTACATAGCCCATAGGTGCCTTTGAGAAGTCCCAGGCTTGGATTTTTTGCGGTCGAATTTTTGTGATGACGCGGCCTTCGCTGTCCTTAAAGAGCTGGCTGTCCCGGCCCTCGGGCCGGGCGAAGATTTCGCCAAACGACTCATGGCTAAAGCCGAGCGCCCCGTCACGGGCCGAGAGGCTATAACGGTTACCCAGCAGGCTAACCAGGTGCTCCGGGGTATGCTCACCCTGCCACGGGCCGGCTTCGATCTGCACGGTTTTCCCCGAGCCAACCGCCACCATTTCCGCCTTACCTTTGATCACCACCGCCTTGGCCATATTGGTGCGCATGCCCATAAGTGGGCGGTCATCCATATCAATGGCGGCCGAGCAGCGTGGGTCGCGGTTGAGGTGTTTGAAGGCGAGTCGATTCCGGGTCAGGGCGAGATAGAGACACTGGCCGTCCCAGTAGTACCACAGCGGAGTCACGTGCGGATATCCGTCCCGCGCCAGCGTTGCCAGACGCACAACCCAACGCCCGGACAGAAAATCGTCGATCTCTTCCTGGGTCATGGCTACTTCGGGATGCCAGGCCAACACCCCGCCAACTTTTTTCATGCAGACCTCCAGACCTTCATGGCCTATACCACTGGCCGGGAGATGATATCCCCCGACACGCGCCGTTTGAGCCATTGGCCGTCGGTCGAACTCCCGACCAGGTTGCCCTGCTCAACAATCACCTTACCGCGCAGCATGGTCAGCACCGGATAGCCCAGGCAGGTAAAGCCCTCCCAGATGCTGTAGTCAGAGTCGGCGTGCAGATCGTCCATGGTGAGGGTTTTTTGCATGTCGGGATCAATCAGGACGATATCGGCATCGCTCCCCGGCTGAATCGCCCCCTTCTGGGGATAGAGCCCGAGGAGTTTGGCGGCGTTGGCCGAGGTAATGTCAACAAAGCGTTGCAGAGAGACATTGCGCTCGGCCACAAACTTGGTGAAGGCGACCGGCATTCGGGTCTCAATGCCGTTATGCCCGCCACAGACAGTCTCGATGGTATCGCCCCACAGCTTCGGGCCTTTATGGGTCGTGTATTCATCCGTGGCCGTGGTCGCCAGGCGACCGTCCATCAGGCCGGCGATCAG
>WTHD01000217.1:13955-18181 GCA_011523265.1 Candidatus Binatota bacterium | reverse complement strand
AGAGCATCGCGTCCAACGCGCCAGTCGTCTCTCCAACCTGAACCATTTGACAGACCATTGGGGAGAAGACTTGGCTTCTGATGAGTGGGTCAGCCAGTGTCTTTCCTTCGCTGATGCTCTGGCGAGCCGCCAAAACGGCATTCTCGACGACTTTATTCCCCGCCGTCTTTCCGGTGATGGCCAACGAGTCCAGAATGGGGACCCCGGACGAGACTAAGGTACTCAGCGTTCGGGTGAACCGAGCGACCGCCGTTTTACGGAAAATATCACCAACAATAGGCAATCTGAGCACAATGCCATCAATCACTTGCCGGCCCTGCTCCGTCCTGTAATAGGTACGGATGCCAATAATCGTCCCCACAATCCCTGCAAGCATATACCAGAAATAGGCGATCGCGACGGAACTCAGATTGATTGCGATTTGGGTTGGGAGCGGCAACTCCTCGCCAAAGCTGGCAAACATCTCACCAAAGACGGGGATGACATAAACGAGGAGCAGAGCGGTCACGAGCACAGCGATACCGATGACGCTGATGGGGTAAATCATGGCACTTTTGATTTTCGCCTTCAGTTTCACCGCTTTTTCCATATACGCGGCAAGGCGGACAAGAATGGTATCGAGCATCCCTCCCATCTCACCGGCTGAGACCATATTGGTATAGAGTTCGTCAAAGACGGTAGGATGTTTGGCCAGGGACTCTGCAAACGCCGAGCCGCTCTCGACATCGTGTTTGAGTGTGGCAATCACCCCAGAGAAGATTTTATTTTCCGTTTGCTGAGCCAAGAGGTCGAGCGCCTGTACGATGGGCAGTCCGGCGTCAATCATGGTGGCAAGCTGACGGGTAAAAATGACCACATCCCGTCGTTTGATCTTCTCCCCCAAGCCTGGGATGTGGAGCTCTCTGTCAAGGCCCCTCCCTTTGGCACGAATGCGGTCCGGGAGTGGACGGATACGCCGAAGGCGCAGACGGGCCGCAACCGCAGACGCGTTCGGGGCGTCCATTTCGCCCTTTACCGTTTCCCCGTTCGGTCCGACTCCTTGCCAGCGAAAGATGGCCATGAAGATTGCTCTCCGGAAAAAGGGATAACACTCGGATCGTAATAGAGGAAAAATGGTAGCGCAGATGTTAAGCGGAGCTCAACCCCTGGGCCGACGAGGAAGCTCAGCGGGCGAGCGTACGCACAGGTCACTTACGCCGAGACGGTGAGCGACTGGGTTAACGCGTTTGACATGACCCTGAGCGGGGCCGGATGGCCGGTCCAGAGCTCAAAGGCGAGGGCGCCTTGATGCAACAGCATGCGGCGCCCGTCCAGCGTCGGGCGCTGGGCGTGGTGGGCGCGCTGCAAGAAGACCGTCGGCCGGGGTCCGTAGACTAAATCATAAAAGAGACACCTGCGCGGTGTTGCTCTGTAGTCGAGAGCTGGGAAAGTGTCGTTGTGGAGGCCGAGCGGGATACTGTTCACTACGAGAGCAGCGCGTTTCAGGAGGGTGGGGTCTCGGAGCGCATCCAGGGGAGCAGACACGAGCTGTGTGGTGCGCAGTGATTGGTACGCTCGTATCAACTTTTTCGCATTGGCCGGCGTTCGGTTGACAATGGTAATCTGCGCGCTGTCTGCCTGAATGAGTGCAACCAAAACGGCCCGGGCTGCCCCACCTGCGCCAATTAGCACAACCTCACGGTCTTGGACCGAACGGTTGCGTTCTGAAAGCGAACGTAAAAATCCTTGCCCATCCGTGTTCTCTCCGTAGAGTGTGCCGTGCCGATTGATGACCGTGTTGACTGCTCGATACAGGCTGGCCGCTGGACTGAGTTCATCCAGATAGCGAACAATCTTTTCCTTGTGGGGAACGGTGACGTTGACCCCGACAAGATTGAGCGCGCGAATACTGGAGGTGGCTTTCCCGAGCACGGCAGAAGGGACGCAGAAGGGAATATAAATATACGGCAAGTCCAGCGCTCGGAACGCCGCGTTATGCATGGCCGGCGAGCGGGTGTGGGCAATGGGATTGCCAAAAATCCCAATGACCCGAGTTTCCCCATTCACGCTCAAGGTGGCCATGCCGAAAAGAGAGCCCGGCGTGTGAGAACAAGGGTGGGTTCACCCTTGCGCCAGGACAGCGCCCGATGGCTTGACGGATTCCTTGCGTGAAGTCCGTCGCTCGTTCGCCATCTGTTCTTTAAGGACGGCGTGTGCCGCGGCGAGCCGCGCAATCGGCACGCGATAGGGCGAGCAGGAAACATAGTCCAGGCCGATACTGTGGCAGAACTCAACCGAAGCGGGGTCCCCGCCGTGTTCGCCGCAGATCCCCATTTTCAATCCCTCCCTGACGGCTCGTCCTTTCCGGACGGCGAGTTCAATAAGCTGGCCAACGCCATCCAAGTCGAGCGCTCCAAACGGATCCTGGGGGAAGATACCCTGCGAGACGTAGTCGGGGAGAAATTTCCCGGAGTCGTCCCGGCTCAGCCCGAGTGTCATTTGCGTCAAGTCATTTGTGCCAAAGGAAAAGAAGTCGGCGACGGCTGCAATATGATCTGCTCGCAAGGCCGCGCGCGGAACTTCGATCATCGTTCCAATCAAATAATGCGGTGTCGCGCCCTGGGAGGCGATGACCTCGGCGCAGACGTGGGCAATCCGCTTACGCAGGATTTCCAGTTCACGCTTATATCCGACAAGGGGGACCATGATCTCGGGCAGAACGGTGATCCCGGCCCGTGTCAGCTCACAGGCCGCTTCCATAATCGCCGTGACCTGGGCTTCATAAATTTCCGGAAAGGTAATGCCCAGCCGACAGCCCCGATGGCCTAACATCGGGTTCAGTTCGTACAGCACGTTTCGTTTGGTGTGGAGGCGTCCGACGGGAATGTTGAGCTTGCCGGCCAACTCCTCCAGGTCTTTATCCGTCTGTGGTAGAAATTCGTGCAGGGGGGGGTCAAAGAGACGGATGGTCACCGGCAGCCCCTCCATCGCGCGCAGAATACCGACAAAGTCCGCCTTTTGCATGGGAACAATTTTTTCCAAGGCCCGCATGCGACCGATGGTGTCATCGGCCAGGATCATTTCTCGGACGGCGTCAATACGATCTCCCTCAAAGAACATATGTTCTGTGCGGCACAGGCCAATACCTTCTGCACCGAAGGAGCGGGCCACTTGCGCATCATGGGGAGTATCTGCATTTGCGCGGACACGCAGCCGCCGCCGGCGGTCCGCCCAAGTCATGAGGGCTTTGAAGGCCGGACTTTCCATTTTGGGTGCGCTGGTTGGAACGCGTCCCTGGAAGACTTCTCCGGTTGAGCCGTCCAAGGTAATTAAATCTCCAGCTCGGAAGACCAGGTCTGTTCCACGCACCTGGAACGCTTGCTGGGTGTAGTCAATTTCGAGTGCCTCACAGCCGACGACGGCACACTTGCCCATACCCCGACTCACCAGGGCGGCGTGTGAGCTGGCTCCACCTCGGGTGGTCAGGATGCCTTCTGCGGCATTCATGCCATTGATGTCTTCCGGTGAGGTTTCAATACGGACCAGGATGACCTGCCGTTCTGCGCGGACCGCGGCTTCGGCATCCTCGGCAGAGAAGACCACTTCTCCGCTGACCGCTCCGGGAGATGCGGGCAAGCCACGGGCGATAAGCTCCTTCGGGGCCTCAGGGTCAAGAATGGGATGGAGTAACTGATCGAGCTGAGCGGGTGCGACCCGCAGGATGGCTTGCTCCTCATTAATGAGACTTTCGTACACCATATCCACGGCGATCTGGACGGCAGCGGCTGCTGTCCGCTTGGCCGTTCGGGTCTGAAGCATCCACAACTGGCCGTGCTCTGAGGTGAACTCGATATCCTGGACGTCGCTGTAATGAGATTCGAGCGTGTGGGCGACCGCTTTCAATTGCTCAAAGCAGTCTGGCATCTGCTCTTCCAGGGCTGGGTTGCGTTCTTTCCGCTCGTCTTCCGAGCATCCTTCCCGTTGGGCGCGCTGACGTGACGCTGAAAGGGTAATCTGTTGGGGCGTTCGGATACCGGCAACAACATCTTCCCCTTGGGCGTTAATCAGAAAATCGCCGTTCAGTTCGTTTGCCCCGGTGGACAGGTCGCGGGTAAAGGCGACGCCGGTGGCGCAGTCATCTCCCAGATTGCCAAACACCATGGCCTGAACCGTGACCGCGGTGCCCCATTCGTCCGGGATGTTCTCCAGCCTGCGATACGTGGCCGCTCGGGTATTATTCCACGAAC